>DASSHD010000259.1:0-19648 GCA_035693085.1 Hanamia sp.
TAATAAAATCGTGATCATGAAACGGCCCGGATTTTTAATAAAATCAGACCATACAATTCCACTGTAACTTCCTTGCTTTTTTCTTAATTCAATAGATAATTTATTAGATGAAATGAAAGCAATCTCTATCCCTGAAAAAAATCCAAGTAAAAGAAAAGATATTATCAAAGATGAAAAGATTATCAAGTCCATATTACAAATTTATTAAATCGGAATCGAAAAAAATATTTTAATCATTAAGAAATTTAGCGATTATTTTCCCGGTCTCTTTGCAGGCTTCTTCAAAATTTTCATTGATGATAATATTTTCAAAATGATTTCTGAAAGTCATTTCGTAAGTTGCTTTATTTAACCTTGCCTGGAGGGATTTTTCAGTCTCGGAGCCTCTTGATTGCAATCTTCGTTTTAATTCGTTAATAGAGGGCGCCTGTATAAAAATAGCAATCGTATTCACCGGATATTGCTGCTGCACATGAATTGCGCCCTGCACATCAATATCCAGAACAGGAATTTTGTTTTCATTCCAGATGCGTTCGATATCCGATTTAAGAGTACCATAATATTTTCCTTCATATACCATTTCCCATTCCAGAAATTCTTTGTTATGGATCTTTTCTTTGAAATCATTTTCGGAAATAAAATAATAATCCTTTCCATTCTTCTCGTTTTTGCGTGCTGAGCGCGTGGTAGCTGAAACTGAGAAGGAAAGCGAGGGAAATTTCTTCATCAAGTGTTTTACTATAGAAGTTTTTCCCGATCCGGAAGGTGCCGTAATTAAAATAATTTTATTGTAAAGTTTCTGCATTTTTCAATTTTTCAATTTGCACATTTTTACATTCATATCCTCACAATCTCCGCTCCCAATCTTATCAACCTTTCATCAATATTTTGATAACCCCGGTCTATTTGTTCTATATTTTGAATGATGCTTTTCCCTTCTGCGCTTAAAGCTGCAATCAATAAAGCTACGCCGGCGCGTATGTCGGGGCTGCTCATAGAAATTCCCTTTAACTGTAATTTTCTTTCAAGTCCTACAACGACTGCCCTGTGGGGATCACATAACACAACCCGCCCGCCCATTTCAATTATTTTATCTACAAAAAACAGACGGCTTTCAAACATTTTCTGATGAATAAGAAGACTTCCTTTTGCCTGCGTAGCTACTACCAGAATAATGCTTAACAAGTCGGGTGTAAGACCTGGCCACGGATGATCAGAAATAGTCAGTATTGAGCTATCCAGGAAAGTTTCTATTTCATACACCTCCTGTTCAGGAATATGAATATCATCTCCTGAAAAATTCATTTTTATTCCTAATTGTTGAAACCTTTCGGGAATGACACCGAGATGTTCCAGGCCTGCATTTTTTATGAGAATATCACTTTGCGTCATAGCAGCAAGCCCGATAAAGGATCCTACTTCAATCATATCCGGAAGGATAGTATGTGTAGTTGCGTGTAATTGGATAACACCTTCTATTGATAGCATATTACTGGCAATTCCAGAAATTTTAGCGCCCATGCTGTTGAGCATTTTGCAAAGCTGTTGAATGTATGGCTCACATGCTGCATTGTAAATATTGGTAATTCCATCTGCAAGTACCGCGGCCATTACCAGATTTGCTGTGCCTGTTACACTTGGTTCATCTAATAAAATAAAAGTTCCTTTTAATCGCGTGGTATGTAGATGGAAAAAAGATTCATCAGAATCATAATCAAATTGAACTCCCAGTTTTTTGAACCCTATAATATGTGTGTCCAATCTTCTGCGGCCTATTTTATCACCTCCGGGTTTCGGAATATATGCCTTTTTAAAACGTGAAAGCATTGGCCCTGCGAGCATTACACTACCCCGCAATCGTCCGGTTTTTTGCCTGAATGACGGAGAAGACAAATAATCTACATCAACATGATCTGCCTGAAAAACACAAGTATTACGATCAATTCTATTAACTGATACTCCCAATCCTTCCAATAATTCAATTTGCAGATTTACATCAATAATGTCAGGTATGTTATGGATGGTTACCTTTTCACCGGTTAATAAAATCGCTGAAATTACCTGCAGTGCTTCGTTTTTTGCACCTTGCGGAATTATTTCCCCTTTTAATTTTTTACCCCCTGTAACCTGGAATGATCCCATTGATATTATTTCTAAAATTTAAAAATAAAACCCCGGCAATTAATAAAATGCCAGGGTTGCAAACTTACCCGATTATTTTTTCTTACATAATTTCTTCATCAATCATCCTGTAATATTTTTTTACTTTTTGATACATATTAAACTCTCTAAACCTTCAACTCTCAGTATCTTTTCTTGCCAAATTTCCTATTATTCCTGTTGTCGCGCCCCTGGTTCCGACCACTTCGTTGTCCGAACCCTTTCCTGTATTTACCTCCGCCTCCAAAATCGTCACGAGTACTTTCAACGCGGTGTTTTATAAACGGACGGGTATTAAATTCGAGTTCTCCATTGGTAATAGCAGACAATTCTGTTTGAATATTATCATCGTGTACTAATTCTTTGTGCCAGTTGCTGTATGTCAACTTCATGTAATAGGCAATTGAATTAGCAAATCCCTGGCGCTTATCCGGATCTTCTTCATGCAATGCTTTATCTATTACTATCTCAATATTTTTTCCAAGGTGGTTGTATTTAGGATACCTTTTAGGATAGGGAATCGGATCCGGCTTTGGCTGAAGGATCTCTCGTGTAGGAATAGGATAGGGGCTTTCTATATCTAATTTAAAGTCAGTGATTAAAAAAAGATGATCCCATAATTTATGACGGTAATCCTCTACATTTTTTAATTGTGGATTTAAAAATCCCATTAGCTCTACAAGTGCATTAGCGTTTTTTTGCCGCTTTTCCTTGTCTTCAATTGTCATCACGTATTCCGCCATTTTTTGAATATGGCGCCCGTATTCTCTTATAACAAGATGATTGCGGGTGGTATTGTATTCCATGTTATCAACATTTTTCATTTGGCAAATGTATAAATAATAAAATTAGGTTGGAAATATGTCAGAAAGTAATATGGAGATACATTCCCAAATGGAGGTTAATTCTTTGTAATTGTAATATGAACAGCTAAGGATTAGCCGGCAAGTAGTATAGAAATCTTTAATAAAACTTTGTTTACTATCGAGTTTTATCTTTCTTGGTTTTTATGATTTTTATGCAAATCCAGAAAGCAATAAATACTCCAACAGAATCTGCTGCCCAATCTAGCAAATCAAAATCGCGGCCGGGGATATAAAATCTTTGAATGAATTCAACCGTAATTCCCCAAACAATTACTGCCAATGAAATTCTTATTAAATAATTTCTTTTTTTTTGTAAAGTAAACTTAGTTTTAAAATAAGGAAGGAAAAACAGAAAGGTTAACCCTCCAAATAAGCCTGCGTGTACTAGTTTATCAAAATTTTTGATGCTGTCAAGCCATCCTACTTTAGGAACATCACTACCTGGCATTAGTGTCAGGACAGCTACAATAAAAAACCAGGCAATGCCTGGCAAAAATTTTTTAAATGGGATCTTTTGCTGTTCCATCTTTTAATATATCTATGAAACCAGCTTCTGGTAGGCCTCTGCATCCATCAGCTTATTTACATCTTCAGGATTATCCACTTTTATTTTTACCAGCCATCCTTCTCCATAAGGATCAGAATTTACTTTTTCAGGTTCGCTTTCAAGCATCGGGTTTATTTCTGTAACGGTACCGGAAACAGGTAAAAAGAGATCACTTACGGTTTTCACGGCTTCCACCGTTCCAAACACAACTTCAGCTTCCAGCTTTTTACCCTTACTGTCAATATCTATATATACAATATCGCCCAATTCGTTTTGGGCAAAATCGGTAATGCCGATGGTTGCTACATCACCATCAATAGATATCCATTCGTGATCTTTGGTGTATTTTAATCCGGAAGGAAAATTCATAATTTTATTTATTAATTCTGAAATATTGAATTGCAAATTAAGTTTTTTATAGATACTTTCTGTATTCGCTTCTTTTCATTAAAGTAATCTTCATTCTTATATCCTGCAAAGGCCTGTTATTTTTATCTTTTGGCGCATGAGCAATTTTATCAATTACACCCAGACCACTTACTACTTCACCAAATACCGTATAATTCATATCCAGAAATGGTGCTCCACCGATGGTTCGGTAAACTTCCCTGTGATTTTCGGGAATTTTTATGTGAAACTGTTCTTCAATCCTGTTCATTTCCAGGTTCGTAAAAGTTCTCCCTTCCACAATGTAAAATTGAATGGAACTACTGGCTTTTTGGGGATTGATATCATCGGTTTCCCTGGCCATTCCCAGTGCGCCTTTTTTATGAAAAAGTGAAGTATCAAATTCAGCCGGAATTGTTTTTTTTGATCCGCCGCTGCCAAGCACCTGTCCCGGTTTCGCATCTCTGCTTTCAGGATCGCCACCTTGTATAATAAATCCGGGAATAACCCGGTGAAACAAAAGGCCGTCATAAAAATGCTTTTTTACCAGTTTTACAAAATCTTCTTTGTATAGAGGAGTTTTGTTGTAAAGTTTCGCGACCATTGTACCTGAGTCGGTTTCTATCTTAACAAAAACTGTTGCATTTTTAGATTTTCCGGAATTTTTAGAGGCAGTACATGAAATGAAAAACGCAAATGAAATAAGGTAAAAAAGTTTCTTCATCTGTCTAAAAGTTTTTAAAAGGTTCGCCAATATTTTCAAAGTAAAGTAAAATATGGTCTTTTAAAAAATTTTCCTGCTCCATCATATTATAATGTGGCAATTCTTTTAATTGAGCAAAATGTGGCCAGCCATCTTTGTCATACTCTTCTATTTTATAATATCCGCTTTGACTTAATAGAGTACATACGGCCACATGCATGAGGTCCTGCTTTTGTTCTTTTGTAAATTTTTTTGTGGTTTTGAAATTCCCTATTTCCTGGATTCCTATCAAAAATAAAATGGCTTCCACATCAGGTTTTTTCCCAAACTTTTCAAGAAATTGTCCCTCTAATTTCCACCAGCGCGCTTGTAAATCATCTTTTGCATTCATGCCGCGAAATTAAATAGTTAAAAGTTTATAGATTAATTATTTATTTAGTTAAATAGTTTTAAGAGGCTACGAAGTTTTGTTTAGAGAAGCCCTGATACCTGAAACCTTCTATATTTGCAAACAAAATAAAAGTAGAAAATGTTACAGGTAAATTTTATAAAAGCAAACAGGGACAAAGTTTTAAAAGGGTTGACAAAAAAGCATTTCACAGAAATTTCCCTGGTTGATACAATTATTTCTTTGGATGATGAAAGAAAAAAATTGCAATTTGAACTGGACGAATTGCAATCAAAAATAAACTCTGCATCAAAAGAAATAGGACAGATGATGGCTTCAGGCAATAAGGAATTGGCCGAAACAAAAAAACTGGAAGTAACAACCCTAAAATCTTCATTGCAGCCGGTGAGTGAAAAATTATCTGCTGTAGAAAAAAATCTTCATGGGAATTTAATAAAATTGCCCAATCTTCCGCATGCTTCAGTTCCGGAAGGGAAAACCCCTGAAGAAAATGAAGTGGTAAGAGAAGGCGGGAAAAAACCAGCACTTTCAAAAGAGGTGCTGCCTCATTGGGATCTGGCAAAAAAATATGATCTTATTAATTTTGAATTGGGAAATAAGGTTACCGGAAGTGGTTTCCCTTTTTATAAAAATAAAGGTGCTAAACTGCAACGTGCTTTAATTCAATATTTCCTGGATTATAATACTGCAGCCGGTTATACTGAGTATGAGCCACCTTTTATGGTTAATGAAGCAAGTGCTTTTGGTACCGGGCAATTGCCCGATAAAGAGGGACAGATGTATCATATCATCACTGATAATTTATTTTTAATTCCAACTGCGGAAGTTCCTTTAACCAATATCTACAGGGACGAAATTTTGAGTGAAAACGAATTACCCATAATGATGACAGGTTATACGCCCTGCTTTCGCCGTGAAGCCGGAAGCTATGGAAAAGATGTGCGTGGATTGAATCGTGTTCATCAGTTTGATAAAGTGGAATTAGTGCAGCTGGTACATCCGGATAAAAGCTATAATGTGTTGGAAGAAATGCTTTTGCATGTGGAAAAATTATTACAATCTCTTGAACTTCCTTACAGAATACTTCGTTTATGCGGCGGCGATATGAGTTTTACTTCCGCACTTACTTATGATTTTGAGGTGTATAGCGCCGCCCAGCAAAAATGGCTCGAGGTAAGTTCTGTCAGCAATTTTGAATCTTTTCAAACCAATAGAATGAAAATTCGTTTTAAGGCAGATGGAAAAACGCAATTGGTTCATTCACTAAATGGTTCTTCGCTGGCGCTTCCCAGGATTGTTGCAGCATTGCTTGAAAATAATCAGACAGATAAAGGAATTATTTTGCCAAAAGTATTGCAAAGCTATTTTGGTAATGAAATGATTCAATAAAAATTGTGGAATTTTTTTATGAGCTGAATGTTTTGCAGTGATAATAATTTACCATTTGTAAAGACGAATAAATCAAAATCTTAAATATTGGGTTGTTTACTGTGCTATCATGATGAACTTTTGTAAAGTTATTAAACTCTGGAACTGAGAAAAACATTTCTAAAAACTTCCCAGAAGTTTCGACTCCATTTCAAAATATCACCCTTCCCAATTTATTCAGTTGCGAAAGCAAGTGTAGCAGCACTCAGCAGTACATTTTTTATTTTTAAAATTTCTGCGCCGCAGGCTTCAAGCGTAGCACCGGTTGTAACCACATCATCAACTAATAATAAATGTTTACCTTCTAATGCCTTTGTATTAGTTACGTGAAATGTATTCTCTACATTTTTCCATCTTTCTGTGCGGTGTTTTTTTGTTTGGGTTTCTGTAAACACTTTTCGGATTACATTATTTTTTATGACCGGTTTATTAATAATATCAGCAATACCGTTACAAAGAATTTCCGCTTGATTATAACCCCTCATCTTTTCTTTTTTTTCAAACAAAGGAAGTGGAATGATTGCATCAACATTAAAACGATTGCTGTTGAGTAAACTTTTCCCTATTAAATTTCCAAAATAGTAGCCTGCATTTTTATTCCCTTTGTATTTTATCTCATGTACGATATTTTGAATAATAGTTTTTTTTGAAAAATAAAATTCACTCATGGCTGAAGTAAGAGCAACTCTTCCCCAGAATTTTTTTTCAATAGCATTATTGGCATGAATGGAAAAATTAGTACGCGGCAAATCCTGGATACAATGCAGGCAAAGAAAATTTTCATGATCAATTACATCGCTTCCACATCCTATACAAATGTGTGGATACAATAAATTAAAGAATGGAAATTTTGTAATAAATGAGGATTTCAAATACTTTTTTTTATGAAACAAAAATTACTTTATTAAATATAAACAAATAGTCTTTAAACCTGACTGTAAAGCAATCTTTGTTGAAAAATAAATGTCCAACTATTTTGCTCTTTCATATTGAACCGGCCACTCCAGAGCAACTCCTAATTGCTTTGCTGCATGTAATGGAAAATAAGGTTCACGCAATAATTGACGCGCCATAATTATCAGGTCAGCTTTTTGTTCCTTAAGTATTTGCTCAGCTTCCTGCGCAGTTGTTATGATTCCGACAGCAGCGGTTAAAATTCCTGATTCCTTTTTTATTTTTTCAGAAAAGGGAACCTGGTATAATGGTTTGACAGGTATTTTTTGTTCATGCGAATTTCCACCTGAAGAACAATCTATAACATCCACATCATGCTCTTTTAGAATTTTTGCCAATGTTACTGAATCATTTTCGTTCCATCCTTCATCTACCCAATCTGTGACTGAGATCCGAACAAAAAGAGGATATTTGTTTTTAATTATACCTCTTATTTCTTTTACAATTTCCAATAATAACCTGGTACGATTTTCAAATGAACCACCATATTCATCATTGCGATGGTTGCTAACCGGAGATAAAAATTCGTTGATCAAATAACCGTGTGCCCCATGTATTTCAAAAATCTCGAACCCCGCTTCAATGGCTCTTTTAGATGCAGATCCAAAATCTTTTACAAGTTGATGTATTTCCTGAACAGTCATTTCTTTAGGCAATGGTTCGCCTTCTTTGTAAACTATTGCACTGGGAGCCAGAGTTTGCCAGCCGCCTTCATTTTCTTTGATTGGATGTCTTCCCTTCCAAGGACTTACGTGGCTTGCTTTTCTTCCGGCATGAGCCAGTTGTATTCCCGGAACAGCACCATTTTCTTTAATAAATTCAGCTATTTTTTTTAAGAAATCAATGTGTTCATCTTTCCATATTCCCAGGTCATCTGGAGTAATCCTTCCTTTGGGAGAAACCGCTGTAGCTTCTGTAAAAACTAGCGATGCACCACCAACAGCGCGTGTACCCAAATGCACCAAATGCCAGTCGTTTGCAAAGCCATCCACACTTGAGTATTGGCACATTGGCGAGACTACAATCCTGTTTTTTAAAATAATTTCCCTAATCCTAATGGGCTCAAAAAGTAATGCCATAACATTTATTTATTCTGCAAATTTCCTATCTATTTTCCTTAAAAAAAATTCCATTAATTTTGCCCTCCTTTAGCCAGGAATGATCCCGTAGTTCAATGCCCGCCCGGCTGAACGACGCGTCAGAATGATCCTTCGGGATAGTGTTCGGACGGGCCCGCCCGGCTGAGCCGTTCGGACGGGGATAGAATAGAAGTTTCCTAAACTTTAGATACAAATTTTTACGTAGTTTGGAGGCGATAAATAAAGTCAAAACGACACTAATGTTCTATGCTTATGTAATAAAATCTGTTTCCTGCAATTACTTTTACAAAGGTCATTGTGAAGATTTAAAAATTCGATTGACACAGCATAATTCTGGCATGACCGAATCAATAAAACCATATATCCCTTTTAAAATTGTCTATTTTGAAAAATTTGCCACAAGAGAAGAAGCTATAAAAAGAGAAAAGTATTTTAAATCTTCAGCGGGAAGAAAATTTCTTAAAATCAAAATATTATTTTGATTCAATCTTTAAACCATAAAAAGGGATCTATTTTCCTTAAAAAAATTCCATTAATTTTGCCCTCCTTTAGCCAGGAATGGTCCCGTAGTTCAATGGATAGAATAGAAGTTTCCTAAACTTTAGATACAAGTTCGATTCTTGTCGGGACTACCATTTTGAGTGGCTTCTAAACTTTCAATACAGGTTTTCACCTGACTGCGTCTTGCAGACAGAGATTTTTATCTTTACTATTCGAGGGCTCAATAAGAAAAAAATTTATGGAAGAGAGTCTGGTTAAATACCTTTATTTATTGGATATTTTGCTTTAACAACATATTTAAACTCTTTTATCAAAGCTTTGTTTTAGTTCTGAACAGAAGGCATTTTTCCCATAGATAACCTTGCACTTTCTCTAAAAATATTAATACTCTTTACCCAATAAAGGGCTTTCTTGGACAAGCGCATCATTTTATAAATGTCATCCTTCATTTCATCATAAAAAGGGAGTTCGATAGGCGCCCTACTTTTTTGTAAAAAAATACATTTTAAAAAGATTTTACTGATATGGCCTGTAGAACTGTTTTTTTGTTTTATTAGCTGACAGGCTGCGAGATCATTAAGCTCAATTAAATGAAATTCTCCCTTTGTGTCACTATTGTTGAGGAAAATCACTTTCATATTCAGTCTGTCTATTCCTATTATATTATTGTTGAGGGTTTGTTTTTTGTCAATTGCAAGATTATTTTTAATTGCAAAATGATCAAACTCTGCGGTCAGTTGCCTTTTTTTATTTTTTTTCTTAATCCTATTGATCCCGGAGATTACAAATACGAATGTAACCAGGGCAACAATAATTATAAGGGCGATATATTCAGTAGAGTTCATAGTGTACAATTTTAATGAGCATTATTTTTCAGGAATAAGCGAATTCTTTACTTCCATAATTTTGAAATCTTTTTTACCCGAAGGTACTTCCCAGCTTACAATTTGTCCTTTTCTGAAACCAATCAAAGCCGTACCTATTGGTGCCAGCACTGAAACTTTTTTTTGCTTAATATCCGCCTTTTGTGGTAGTACAACAGTGATCCTCATATCACGCTTGCTTTGCAGATCTTTAATTACAACTGTAGAATCAAGGCGTACCACATCATCCGGGAAGTTTTCCTCATTTACGATTTGTGCTTTCCTTATTTCATCGTATAATTTTCTGAAATTCTCTTTTTCATTTACCTGCATTCCCTGCAGATTTTTAACGTACCCGTTTAAAATTTCAAAATCTTTTTTCAAAAGTATAACGGGTGATGCTGTTGGTGTAAGTGTTGCTGTTGCCATGGTTATTTGTTTTAATAGTTATTTGTTTGTTTTATTTTGAAAAATTCTTTGTCGTATTTATATTTCTCATTTAAGAAATTATTAAAAAATGCTTATTAAAAAAATTGAAAAAACTTCCTATAATCTAAAGAATTTTAAAAGAAAAGGATCAATAAAAAGTGTGAATAGGCCCCCCGTAGCCTGTTAAAGATAGTACGGGGCAAGAGGTTCTAAAACTTTGTATCTTGAGAAGATAAGTATATCTGAAAAATAGTCTTGAGTAATATGAATACAATCATGAACAGGTACAGAAACATCTGTACTGCTAAAAGAAACTTCTTTTATGTATTGTATCATTTGCATGTTCAATGAAATTACGAAATTAAACCGAAGCGGCAAAAGTTAAATTGACCAGGAGATTAATTTAAGGATATTTTAGCTATAAATGATATCCAAGGCTTTACAATATAGCATTAATACCTATCTCGTATATCCTGAATAAATTCTTCTATGCCTTTTCTGATGCTGGTTGCAGAACTTCGATGATTATTTACTAAAATTGAGAAAATGAGAAGTTTGTTCTTCTTTGTATATAAGAAACCACTTAATGCCACTACGCCATTTAAGGTGCCGGTTTTTACAAAAATATAACCAATATCCGAAAGATAATAATTGCTTATTGTGCCTGAGCCTCCGGTTGGTAAAATATTTTTTATTCTTTCCATTCCAAAATCATTTTTCATTTTATTAAGAATAAAAATAAAATCTTTTGGAGAAAAAAGATCATAACGGCTCAATCCTGAGCCATCCACCCATTCGGGTTTCTGTGGCATTTGTGCGTAATCAGTTTTTAATAAGGTGTCAATAACTTTACTATCGTTCATATATCCTAAAATTTTTTGACTCACCATTAATAAACTTTGCTCTGCATAAAAATTATCACTGCGGTGCATCATTGGTTTCAATAAAGAATCAGTTGGTTGTGAATGAATAATGCCGTAAAGATTTCCATTGTAATTATTAATCGTTTCCACCTGTTCTTTCAAAGTATCCTGTAAAAGTTTTTGTAATGTATTTTCATCCGGTGTAAATGGAATTTCGGAATGTTTCCTATATCCATTTATAAAAGTAAAATCATTTATATCCCAGGGCCGACGTACTTTATATCCTGAAATTAATTTTTCTTTTATCAACGATTTGTTTTGAAAATACGAAGGCAAAAATGATAATGTATTTTCATTGATCCAATCAACCTGAACTGTATTACCGTGCAACGGAAAGGCACTTCTTTGAGCCATATAATAATCCAGGTAATCATCCCATGCCCACCCGGAACCCAGGTAATTTGTAAAAGCAGGATTGATAATTTGTATATATTTATATTTTTTTAAAAAATTAAATACAGGATTATCCGAAAAATCCCTATGCAAAAATGTAGGATCAGCCATTCCCTTGATCACTACCGTGCTATCGTTGATTTTATTGTATTTTATTCCAACTAAACTATCGCCTAAATATTTCATTGCGGCATAACAGGTGGCCAGTTTGGTATTGCTTGCAGGAGTAAAATATTTATCTGCCTGGTAATTGAACCAATACTTTCCTGTTGCCGGTTCATAGATACTGATTCCAGTATGAGCGGAAACGAATGCTTTGTTATGCAGAATAAATTTATCGGCAGGTTGGTATATTTTCTTCGAAAGTGAACAAGAAGCTAATAGAATGATAAGTGAAAAGATATAAAATCTGTTGTTTTTTTTCATTGAATACAAATTACCGACAAATATTTTTATGCACGAAGAATTTTTGATCCGGATTATATGATGACATTAACTAATTATTAGCAATCGTACATTTAATTTCACGTTGGATATTTTATCTAAATCTGAACTTTCCAAAAATAAATAAAGATGAAAAAAGCAGTTTTTATTTTGTTATTGCCATTTTGCTATCAATCAAAGGCGCAATCGAATTATTCACAACCAAATTATTACGAGCAAAGGCATCAAAATAATCAACAGGGAGAAGACGAATCAGAAAAAAAAGGATTTCAAAAGGAAAAATTATTTACCGGAGGAAGCGTCAATCTTGGGTTTTCAAGTTATTCAACCAGCCTTGGTATTGCTCCGCAGTTTGGGTATAGTTTAACCAATTGGCTTGATGCAGGCGTTGTTTTTAACTTGAATTATATATCTCAAAGAGATTATTATAATTATGGAGATAAATTGCGTCAAACACTTTATGGACCTGGGGCATTTGTGCGGATATTTCCAATAAATTTTTTATTTGCTACTGCACAGTATGAATACAATAATATACATACTAAATATATCCCTGCTGACGGTTCTCCTTCTTCTAGTGCTAATTTGAATGCAAGCAGCCTTTTAGTGGGCCTGGGATATGCAGGAGGAAGATACCGTGGGAATAATACTTATTACTTTCTTTCTGTATCGTGGGATATTCTCGGCGATGTAAATTCTCCTTATGTTGATGGACTTGGGAGAAGCTTTCCAGTAATTCGTGCCGGTTATAATATTGGTTTATTTCAGAGAAGATACGGAAGGTAAACTAATAACATAATAAGTCAATAAAGCACAACATTCGCGGTCTCAATAAAAAGCCGCCAATGAAGGCGGCTACTGTAAGGGATCATGATTTAATTATCTGGAAATCTTTTGAATTATTTTTTGATTCGGCGATATTAATTGCAGAATGTAAGTTCCTGATGTGAGCCTGCCAAGATCAGTAAATTTTAAGTAATTAGATCCTTTATTCATCTGAATTATTTTGGAAAATACTTCTCTGCCATCAGCACTGAATATCTTTGCAGTGGCGTTTTCAGTCTGGCTCCATTCCAGATTTACGTTCAGATAATCTGTAAAAGGATTTGGTGAAACTTTTATCAATTGATCAGACGTTTTAATTTTCAACGCAATTATATTTGACAGATTTGCTTTACCATCTATATCAATTTGTTTTAACCGGTAATAAACTATACTTCCTGTGAATGAGTAAATCGTATCTATTGAAGAGTAGGAATGAAATAAATTGGTGGTACCGCTTCCTGCAACCGTTTCAGCGTCTGAAAATATATTTCCGTCGTAGCTTCTTTGTACAACAAACCTGCTGCAATTGATTTCCATAGAGGTACTCCAATCAAGTTTTGCTTCGTTTTCGTTTAACAAAGAAGCAGTAAATTTTTCAAGTGTTACCGGTAGCGGTCCCGCTTCAGGATTAATGATAGCAGTACCATCATCCACGAATTGTATCCCTGCATCAGATTGGGAAGTCACTCTCGCAATGTTCATAATTGAAGGAACTCTTTTGCCTGTTCCCGGATCGTTTACTGTAACCTGGAATTGAACCTTATATGTTTCATTTGCTTTAAGCGTACCGCCTTGTGTACTTGTAGCACCGGTGCCTAGCCTGAAAACTACTGATTTTACTGAGCCATTCATTTTATATTCTGCTACATCATCTCCTGCGATATCTGTTTTAATGCTGGCCGCAATTCCCGGAGAACTGATTACTTGTAATGAGCCGGGTTTGTAAGTAACTGTGTTGGGTAAAGTATCAGAGACAATAATATTGTTAGCATCGCCAGGCCCGTTATTGGAACCTTGTAAAATATAAGTCAATACTTCACCTGATTCTGCCAGATGATTGTTATTGGCATCTGTAACTGATTTATCCAGAGTAATGGTAGGATCTTTCATTTTGATACAAAATGTAAAAACCCCCGGATAATATTTATCTGCTTCGGTACCGAATTGTAAAGCAACGTTTGTAGCATTTGGTAAAATACCATATCCTGCCCCAACATTGAATATATCAATATCAATTCCCATCTGGTTAGTATAGTTCGGATTTTTTGTGGTAATATGCACGCCATTATTGGTAATCGTTCCGTTCCATGGATTATTTGAGGGATTGGTAGCATTTGAAAAAGTATTGCCATTAATTGTAAGAAAATCTCCATTCAGATTTGCATCTCCTTCCCAGGCTACAACACCCATTGTAGCGTCAGAAGATGACAGTGCCCCGGATGGCACATTTAATCCTGAAAGAGTAACTGTAGATATAGTAGAATTCCCTCCATTATACACTTCCTGAAACCCATCATATAATCTTACGCTATTGTAAGGTAAATTGCTATTCTCATACACTACTACAATACACCAACCTCCATTATTTCCCCCGCCCGAAACGGAACCTGTACTTAATGGAACGTTACCCACTTCGTAAGTACCTGCACCACTATTTTGTACCAGTGAAGTAATGTCTGCATAAGCCTGGTACTCGGTATAACCGGCGCTGATAGCAATTTCATCAATTCCCAAAGCCATCACATCTGAGTAGGCATTTACAGTCCCTTTTCTGATTTTTACTTTTTTATTAGCATCCAGTAAAAGATTAAAATCAGCATCTGCTACGCGGCCTCCCCAATAAAGCCGGGCAAGTTTTATAGTATTGGTTCCTGCAGGAAGAATTAAATCGGAAGAGGAAGAATTACGTGTAACGCTTCCGTAGCCTGAGTTGCCGTCTATATCTACATACTGCATGTTTTCAAGATCATTTCCATAAGTACTGTTTCCATTGGTACTATTATCATTCATCTTTACAGTATTCACAGTTCCATTATCTACAATTTGCAAAAGTGTATTTCCGAACATAGTAGTTCCGCCTCTTATATTATCTGAGTAAACCAGGCCATAGCTTCTTGATTGAGAGTTTGCCTCATACGAAAAAATAAGAAGCAGGAAGATGCATATTACGAATCTGCTTTTTTTCTTTTTAAAAAAGATCTTTGAAATAAAAGTTTGCATATCCGCTAAATTTTATGTGGTTAAAATCAATTTTTTTATTATCATTTTCTTTGGCGGGAAATATTGATAAATCTGACTTTTACCGGATATGCGGATTGGCATTAATAAAAAATAAAATATATTAAAGGGAATTTGGAATGGTATAATCAACCATTATAAATGCAGGAATTCAGTAAGCATTTGCTTTTCGGGAAGATAGATGGAAAATTTTTGCAGGAAATCTTTTGCGTTTTCAAAGGATGGAATACAAAATTAATAACTACAATGAAGAATCAAAACTTTTCTTAATTTATTTTTTCCAGGAAAGTGAAAGATATGTTCTCTCGGATTGCTTATTACTCAACAAATAAAAATAAGAATCTCTGTTATTTCCCTGCCTGCCGGTAGGCAAGTTCGTTTACTGTACCCGAAAAATTGATCACTTATATTTTCTCATATCAATTATTTCTTCACAAAAAGAATACTCCTTTTTATCATTGCTGCTGACAATGAGTAAGCGGGTTTTGCAATATTTTTCTATTAAATTATAGTAAAGCACAACGCCTTCTTCATCAAGATTAGTAAGAGGTTCATCCAATAAAACGATTGGCACATTACTAAAAATAGCTTGTGCTAATTTTACCCTTTGTTTCATGCCACTGCTGTAATAACGAATCTGTTTGTGTGCCGCATTTTTAAGACCCGATAAAAAAATAACTTCTTCGGTGTCCATTTTCTGAAGCCACCCCTTCATGTTCTGATGAAAAGAAAAGAATTCCGTTAATGTCATTTCTTCTACCACATCAATATATGGAGCCGCAAAAGATATTTTCTGAAAAATTTTTTCTTCAGGGATAGCAGATTCGTTTTCAAAATAACCGATACTCCCTTCGTTAAAAATTGAAGAGCTGGAAATGATTTGTAAAAGAGTGGATTTGCCTGAACCGTTTGGGCCGGTGATAGCATAGTGTTTTCCATCAAAAAATTGAAAATCCAGGTTCCGGAATATCCAATCCCTGTTGAAGCGTTTACCAAGATTCGTTAGGTTAATTCTCATCCATGTTCTCTTTGGCAGAAACTTTTAGAATACCGCGTTTGCTATCTTTTATAAATTTCAGGATTTCTGTTTTTTCTTCAGAAGCCGGGAGTTCTTTTTCAATAAATTGAGTAGCCTGGGTTATATTAAATCCACGCAAATAAATGTTTCGGTAAATTTCTGAAATGCCATTTATTTTTTCTGAAGAAAACCCTCGACGCTGTAAGCCTACAGAATTGACGCCAACATAACTTAATGGAGTACGACCTGCTTTTATATATGGGGGTACATCTTTAATTACTTCCGTACCGCCTGCAATATAAGTATGAGCGCCGATTTTGGAAAACTGGATAGCTGCTGCCATTCCGCCGATAATAGCATGGTCGCCTATTTCTACATGACCTGCAAGTTGTACGGAATTAGCGATAATTACATGGTTACCCAGACAACAATCGTGAGCAATATGAGAATAGGCCATCAGTAAACAATTATTCCCAACTACAGTTTTCCATTTATCTTTTGTACCCCTGTTTACGGTTACGCATTCCCGTATAGTAGTATTATCACCAATTTCTACAGTAGTTTCTTCCCCATCAAATTTCAAATCCTGTGGGATGGCCCCAACAACAGCTCCCGGGAAGATGTTACACATTTTTCCGATAATCACCTTTTTCAGAATTACTGCATGCGACATAATGTGTGTACCATCGCCTATGCTTACATCATCTTCAATCACAACAAAAGGGTCTATACATACATTTTTACCTATTTGAGCATTGGGATGGATATGTGCGAGTGGGCTTATCATATTATTCGTTAGGGCGTTTTACTATTTGTGCAATCAATACGGCTTCTGTTACTACCTTATCGCCTACATATACGGTTCCCTTCATTTCACAAATACCCCGTCGGATTGGATGCATCAGTTCCATTTTTAAAATCAGAGTATCTCCGGGGACCACTTTTTGTTTGAATTTGCAACTTTCAATTTTAAGAAAATAGGTATCGTATTTATCTTTTGAATTTCTTGGAATTGCAATAAATCCGCCGGCTTGAGCAAGTGCTTCTGCCAATAAAACGCCCGGCATTACTGAGTTTCCCGGAAAATGCCCTTGGAAAAAAGGCTCATTATAAGTTACATTCTTTATAGCTACCACATGTGTATCTGATAGTTCAATTATTTTATCTACCATCAGAAACGGGTATCTGTGAGGTAGTGTCTTTTCTATTTCCTGTATATCAATTATGGGGGGAATCGTAGGATCATATTTGGGGATTTCCTGGCGATATTTGTATCTTTTTATATGCTCTTTAATTTTTTTCGCAAATTTAATATTTGAAGAATGGCCTGGCCTGTTGGCAATAATATGGGCTTTGAATGGGTATCCTACCAAAGCAAGATCACCTACTACATCCAATAACTTGTGCCGCGCAGGTTCGTTCGGAAAGCGAAGTGTAAGATTATTTAAAATGCCTGCTTCGCTTACTTTTACATCATCTTTATGAAATACTTTTGAGATTCTCTTTACCTGTTCTTCATCCACCGGTTTGTCAACTACTACAATCGCATTATTAATATCGCCGCCTTTTATAAGGTCATTGGCTATCAATTGTTCCAACTCATGAAAAAAACAAAAGGTACGGCTTGGTGCTATTTCATTTTTAAAATTATTTATATCGCGCAGGTCTGCATGTTGAGTACCCAAAATAGGTGAATTAAAATCTATAAGCGTGTTAATGCGGTAACCATCAAAAGGTAACGCCACCATCTCCACTTTTTTATTTTCATCAATAAAGGAAATATTATGTTGTATGTTGTAGTAAATCTTTTCAGCATTTTGTTTTTGGATTCCACCTTTAGAAAGATCATCAATAAATACCTGGGAACTACCATCAAGTATAGGTACCTCTTCGCCATTAATTTCTATGAGTGCATTATCAATCTGCATTCCCATTAGAGCTGCCATCAGATGTTCAATTGTTCCTATCCTGGCTCCGTTAGCTTCAATTGTAGTACTCCTGTTGGTTTCTATTACATTGTCAACATCTGCCTTCACTACCGGTTTACCAGGAAGGTCAGTTCTTTGAAAATTTATACCGGTATTGGGCTCCGCCGGTTTTATATTTATGGTTACAGACTGGCCTGTATGAATACCGGCACCGGAAATTGTCACTGCTTCTTTTAATGTGTGTTGAAAATTTTTCTCTTTAGAATTAATTGGATGCTCCATGGGTACGAAAGTATGAAAAGAAATTCTTTAAATAACGAAGCAAAATAGTGATTTTTAATAAATATATTTAAGAGCACTGAAAAGATTTGATATTTATTCCGGTACTTTTTCGTTTTTTAATCTTTCTACCATTTGCTCCAGTTCTTTAATTCTTTTTTCCATTTCGGGCAAATTCCTGCTTAATATCTGGCTGCGAAGCGCCTGTCCATAATCATAAGCGGGAGAACCGGTTACTGCAGTGTTGGGCAATTTTATAGATTTGGCTACGCCACTTTGCGCGTTTATTTTACTGCCATCAGCGATCTGAAGATGTCCTACAATTCCGGCCTGGCCGCCGATCATTACATTCTTGCCAATTTTAGTACTACCACTTACTCCTGATTGTGCGGCAATTACAGTATTTGCTCCTATCTCTACATTATGCGCTATCTGGATCAGATTATCGAGTTTGGCTCCATATTTAATAATAGTAGAACCAATAGTTGCCCTGTCAATTGTAGTATTAGCGCCTATTTCTACATTATCTTCCACTAGTACATTTCCTATCTGAGGTACTTTTTTAAAACTGCCATCATCCTGCGGCGCAAAACCAAAACCATCTCCTCCAATTACGCTTCCTGCATGAATAGCTACAGACTTACCAATTACACAGTCGTGATGAATTTTTACTCCGGGATATAAAATTGTATTGTCGCCAATTATTACGTTATCTCCTAAATATACCTGTGGGTAAAGTTTTACATTATTGCCAATGATTACATTATTACCTATATAAGTAAAAGCTCCTACAAAAATATTCTCTCCTGTTTTAGCAGTAGCAGAAATGAAGGAAGGTTGCTGTATGCCTGTAAGATTTGCTTTTGCCATTTGTGAATAAGCCGTTAAAATAACAGCAAAGGAAGAATAAGCATCCGGCACCCGAATAAGAGTAGCTTTCAATTTTTGTTCTACTTCCAAAGTAGTATTAATGATAATAATAGATGCTTTTGTTGTATATAAAAACTCTTCGTATTTTGGATTAGCCAAAAAAGCAAGCTGTCCCTCGGTTGCTTCTTCAAGTTTGCCAAATGAAGAAACAGCCACATCAGGTTCTCCTTCGATTTTACCATTTATTATTTCAGCGATCTGCTTTGCTGTAAACTGCATTGTAATTGATCAATATTTAAAAAAAATAAAATTAAGCTATATTGTAATATCCATATTAATAAAACAAATGTAAAATTTTTTTACGGAGCCAAATAAACTTTGAT
>DASSHD010000260.1:0-3529 GCA_035693085.1 Hanamia sp.
AAGAAATAAGAAACACCGTGTATTTGAAATATCATCCGACATTAAAGCGTGCCATACTGAAAAATTTCTTTTACAAAAATTGAATTATATACACAATAATCCTGTTTCGGGAAAATGGAATTTAGCTGCTACACCTGAAGATTATTTTCATTCAAGCGCAACTTTTTATACTTTCAATCAACAGCATCCTTTAATCAACATAACCCGTTACATGGATTCGTGAATATTATTATCAGATTTATAGCGCATCGTCCCCTTCCGGGAGACGATGCTTGACAATCATTATTTAAATTTTAAAATTATTGTTTGATGAAAAACCTGAATCTATTATATAGTATTTTCATTTTTATGTTGTCATATCATACTTCATCCGCACAAACTATCATTCCATTATACAAAGAAGTTCCCAACAGCAAGCCTGCAATGAATTATAAGGAAAAAGCAGACACGGGAAGTGATGGTGTAATTCGCATCAGCAAAGTGTCGATTTCTGAAATTGTTATTTTTCAGCCGGAGAAATCTGGTGGGAAAAATACAGCAGTTATTATTTGCCCGGGTGGGGGATACAGTATTCTTGCATACAACCTGGAAGGTATTGTGGTTGCTAACATTTTAAATAGTTGGGGCGTTACCGCTATCGTTTTAAAATATCGTTTGCCCAGCGGAGAAATAATGAAAGATAAATCGGTAGGACCGATTGAGGATGCCCAACGTGCCATACAATATGTAAGAGAAAATGCATCGCAATTAAATATTAATCCAGATAAGATAGGCATCATGGGCTTTTCGGCCGGCGGACATTTAGCTTCGACTGCATCCACACACTTTGATAAAGATTATATTTCTAACCCAAAACATATTTCCTTGAGACCTGATTTTTCTATTCTCGGATATCCTGTGATAAGCATGATAGATTCGTTGACACATAAAGGAAGCCGTGAAAATCTTTTAGGAAAAAATCCTTCACCGGAATTGATTCATGAGTTTTCCAACGAATTGCAGGTAACTAAAAATACACCACCCACTTTTATAGTTTTGGCTAACGATGATAATGGCGTCAATCCTGAAAACAGCATTAAATATTATGAAGCGCTATTGAAAAATCATGTTCCTGCGGAAATGCATATTTATCAAAATGGCGGACATGGATTTGGAACGCGCTTGCTGGAAGGGAAAGATAATTGGATGGAAAATTTAAAACACTGGATGGAGCATAATGGATTTATAGAAATGAAGAATATGAAATAATAAATAGACCTCACAGGTTTTCAAAACCTGTGAGATCTGAATGCAGTAAACCAGGAAATAACCTGAATTCTTTTTCTTTCCATAGGATAAAACCCAATTATTAAAAGATAAAATCCAAACAGTTGCCGTTCTTACTTCTTTAGTATCTTCCGGTTTCTAAATTTTTCCAAATGAAATTCAAATCTTCTCTGATTTTTAGTACACTTTTTTTCGTCCTTTCTTTTTTGTTGTGTCAAAATGTTTTTGCCCAATACAAGCCCACCTGGGAATCGCTGGATACGCGCCCCGTGCCGCAATGGTGGCTTAATGGTAAGTTTGGAATATTTATTCACTGGGGTGTATATTCTGTTCCCGGGTATGCCAATAAAGGTGATTATGCCGAATGGTATGAAAATGGTTTACGAAACGGCGACTCTGCAAGAATAAAATACCAGAAAGAAAATTTTGGTGATCGGCATTATTATGATTTGGTAAATGATTTTCATGCGGAATTATTTGATCCGGATGAATGGGCAAAACTGATTGAAGAATCAGGAGCAAAATATGTAGTGCTTACGTCTAAGCATCACGATGGATTTTGTTTGTGGCCCAGTAAAGAAGCCGACAGGGATTGGGGCTTTCCATGGAATGCGGTAACAGCGGGCCCTCACAAAGATTTATTGGGAGAGCTTTTTACAGCCATCCGGAAAACGTCTGTACATCCCGGCTTGTATTATTCACTTTATGAATGGTACAATCCATTATGGGTAAGCGATAGAAAAAAATATGTTTCTGACCACATGTGGCCGCAGATGAAGGAACTAATTAATGTTTATAAACCTGATGTTTTGTGGACTGATGGAGAGTGGGAGGCGCCGGCGTCCACATGGAAATCGCAGGAATTCCTGGCGTGGCTTTATAATGACAGCCCGGTGAAAAACACCATCGTAACTTATGATCGCTGGGGTAGCGGGGTACGCTTCAAGCACGGTGAAGTATATACGCCGGAATACCAGCCCGATGTGGATTTTGAAGACCATCCATGGGAGGAAAGCCGCGGAATGGGAGCAAGCTATGGATACAATCGAAATGAAGATGCGTGGGATTATAATTCTGCCCAATCATTAGTGTTGCAATTAATAGATAAAGTAAGCCGTGGCGGGAATTTCTTATTGGATATTGGGCCCGACGCACACGGGAAAATTCCACCGATCATGCAGGAAAGATTATTACAGATTGGCGATTGGATGCACATTAACTCAGAATCAATTTATAATACCGTAAGATGGAAAACTTCTTCGCAATGGAGTGAAGGGAACAGGAATTATAAGCCTGCAAAAAGGCAAGATCCCGTGTTAAAAATTACGGTGGACCCGGATCCGGGATATGCTGTCAAAGAAGTTTTTTATACCTATAATCCCACGACCAATTCTTTATATGCCATTCTTCCAAAGTATCCTTCGGACAAAAAAATAGTATTAAGGAATATTCAATTACCCGAAGCAAGTGTTGTTACTTTTTTGTCAACCAAAGAAAATTTTAAATGGCATAATGAAGGAAATGATGTAGTGGTTTCGTTTCCCGATTATGATCCCAATAAAATAAAAGCGCCTTACGCTTATGTGTTGAAAATATCCAACTATGGAAAATATACGCATAAACCAATGATGATTGTTTCTTATCCGAATGGATCAATGACCCCGGAAATATCTTTTGACAAAAAATTTACTGGCGAAATACATTATACCACGGATGGCAGTGAACCAACTAATAATTCGAATTTATATTCGGGGCCTTTTTCGATTAATAAAACATCGGATATAAAAGCTATCGCGATCATGCCAAATGCTTTGCCATCCAACGTTTCAACCGGAGAAGTAAAAGTATATCATTGGATGAAAGCAGAAAAGTTGAAGAATCTTAAGCCTGGGATTGTCTGGAAATATTATGAGCCAGAAGGAGAAATCAGTTTGGAATCCATTCAAACATCACCAGTGAAAAAAGAAGGAACTACGGATGTTATTTCACAAAAGGTAAAACAGCGGGAAGAAAAATATGCGTTGCAGTTTGATGGGTATATTAAAATAGATAAAGACGGTGTTTATCATTTCTCTACAATCTCTGATGATGGCAGTAAATTATTTATTGATAACGAAGAAGTCGTTAACAATGGTGGCGAACATGGCACTTTGGAAGCCTCCGGCGATGCTGCTTTGAAGAAAGGCTTTCATAAAATCAGAGTTACCTATTTTGATGGTGGAGGTGTTAATGATTTAAAAGCTTTTTGGCAAAAAGGGAATGA
>DASSHD010000261.1:0-3330 GCA_035693085.1 Hanamia sp.
CGGTATGAGTTCTAAAATTTGTTTTATGATTGGCTTCTTGTTACTTTTATTGCGGGTAAATAGTCCCATATATTTATGAAGTTTTGTCACCTCAAAGGTAATATGGGCTATTTATCTTTTTTGACTTCCGGATGGTAGTGATTGGTTTGGGAATTCAATTGATAAATTCCAGTCATTTTTTTCTAATATCGGCTTCAGAACTTGTCCTTTTCCTTTGGGACTGTCCTCCAGAGCTTGCCGAAGGGGGAGTAAGAAAAATTTCCAATACTTTTAGAAAAATTTCTTAACTTCGTGAAAAGTATTAAATATGAATACCATCAGTTCAAAGGATTCCTCGGGCATTTTGATAAAATATCAGAAATCTTTTAATGATAATATAACGCTTGTTGCAGTTTCAAAAAAAGGCCTGTTGCCGCAGGCTGTGTTTGATTTTATCTCACTTACTGATTTTTCTTTTCCCTACGTGGAAAAAGTGCTCAATAAAACCATCAAGACTTTTACTTCTTATAAAAAAAATAAGACACCCTTAGATCCGGCTTTAAGTGAAAAGCTATTGAAATTTTTTTCATTGTACGATAAAGGCCAAAGTGTTTTTGGAAGTATTGACGAATTTAATAAATGGCTGGCCGAGCCTTCATTCGGTTTAGGGAATACAATCCCGCAAGACCTGCTGGATACGATTACCGGTATTCAACTGGTTTCTGAAGAACTTACCCGTATAGAATATGGAGACCTTGCTTAAATATGATAGTGTACAGAATTTCCATAGCCAAATATTCTACAAAGCTGATTGCATCAGGCTTTCCGGCAAGATGGAATTCAAAGGACATAAAAGTTATTTACACCGCTGAATCAAAAGCGCTTGCCTGCCTGGAAAATGTGGTTCACAGAAATTCAAGGGGCTTGCAAAAAAATTTCAGGCAAATGGATATTGCGATACCTGCAGAACTGGAAATGGAAGAAATAAGAGAAACTGACCTAAATGTCGGGTGGAAAGATTTTTTGCAAATGCCCTATACACAATCACTCGGGGATGCGTGGGTAAGCGCCGCCAAAACGCCTGTTTTAAAAGTTCCATCAGCAATAGTTTCCGGAGATTCCAATTATTTGATCAATCCATCACATAAAGATTTTCGTAAGATAAAACTCATAAAAACAATACCATTTGAATTTGACAGCCGCATTAAAATGTGATAATGTACTAATTTGCCGATATGAAAATTAGCAAATTTGAAAATACCCTAAATCCCACATCATACATCTCAAAATCATAAATCATAAATGGCTTCCGCAGATACTCCTTTAATGAAACAGCACAACGCCATCAAGGCTAAATACCCTGATGCGATTTTGCTTTTTCGTGTGGGTGATTTTTATGAAACATTTGGACAGGACGCTATTACGGCTGCGCGTATTTTAGGAATTACGCTCACTAAAAGGAACAACGCCTCTTCAACTGCGCCGGAACTTGCCGGTTTTCCTCATCATGCATTAGACACTTATTTACATAAATTAGTAAAGGCGGGTTACCGCGTAGCTATTTGCGACCAGCTTGAAGATCCCAAACAAGCGAAGGGAATTGTAAAGCGCGGGGTTACAGAATTGATCACTCCCGGAGTGGCTACCAATGATAAATTACTGGAGCATAATCAAAATAATTTTTTGTGCGGCATTCATATTGTCGAGGAGAAAGCAGGCATTGCTTTTCTCGATATTTCTACCGGCGAATTTTTTATTGCCGAAGGCGATAAGGAATACGCAGATAAATTATTGCAAAGCCTCAATCCGGCAGAAGTGATCTTTCAGCGCAACCAGCAGAAAAGTTTTAAAAGCTATTTCGGAAGTAAATTTTATACATACACATTAGACGAATGGATTTTCACTGAACAATATGCGCAGGAAACTTTACTAAAACATTTCGGCACACAAAGCCTTAAAGGTTTTGGTGTAGAAAACATGAAAACCGGCATTATTGCAGCGGGCGCCATTCTTCACTATTTAAAAGACACGGAGCATCCGAATCTTCAGCACATTACTTCTTTGCAAAGAATTGACAAAGGAGATTATTTGTGGATGGACAGGTTTACTATCCGAAATCTTGAACTAATTAGCAGTGCGGATAATAATAATTCGCTACTGAAGGTTTTAGACAATACCGTTTCGCCAATGGGTGCCCGATTGATGAAACGATGGATACTATTGCCTCTCACAGAAATTTCAAAAATTGAAGAAAGACAAAATCTGGTAGAGTATTTTATCAAATCGCCGGAAGAAAAAAACAAGATCGGTCAAAGCATAAAACAGGCTGGTGACATAGAAAGATTAGTAAGTAAAATACCTTTAAAGAAGATCAATCCACGCGAAGTGCTGCAAATCGGCAAAGGATTAAAACTGGCTTCGCAGGTAAAAGATTCCTGCGGATCATCTTCCAATGAATATCTGAAAAGACTCGGAGATTCACTGAATCCCTGCAAATATATTGCTGATAAAATATTTAAAGAAATCATTGAAAATCCGCCGGCTGCGGTTTCCAAAGGAAATGTAATTGCAGCCGGGGTGGATGAAGAATTGGATGAACTAAAAAGTATTGTTACTAACGGGAAAGCGCACCTGCTAAAATTGCAGCAAAAGGAAACGGAACGCACCGGAATTTCTTCTTTGAAAATTGGCTTTAATAATGTGTTTGGATACTATCTTGAAGTAACCAACACGCATAAAGATAAAGTGCCCGAAAACTGGATAAGAAAACAAACACTCACCAATGCCGAAAGATACATCACTCCGGAACTGAAAGAGTATGAAGAAAAGATAACCGGTGCAGAAGATAAAATTCTTCAATTAGAACAAAATATTTTTGAACAATTATTAAATGAATTACAGGATTACATTGCGCCGATGCAATTAAACGGACACGTGTTTGCGGTGCTGGATTGTATCATTTGTTTTGCCAACAACGCGTTACATTATAAATACAAAAAGCCTGTATTACACACCGGGCTTGAGCTTGACCTAAAAGCAAGCCGCCATCCGGTGATAGAAAGGAATTTACCGCAAGGTGAAAGTTATATCGCCAATGATATTTTTTTAGATCCGCAATCACAGCAGGTTATTATTTTAACCGGGCCAAACATGAGTGGTAAAAGCGCCATCCTTCGCCAGGCCGCATTGATCACATTAATGGCTCATGCAGGAAGTTTTGTTCCCGCTGATGAAGCGAGAATTCCACAGACAGATAAAATTTTTACGAGAGTTGGCGCCAGTGATAATCTTACCAGCGGCGAAAGTACATTCATGGTAGAGATGAATGAAACTGCCAGTATCATTAATAAT
>DASSHD010000262.1:0-7104 GCA_035693085.1 Hanamia sp.
CGGTATGAGTTCTAAAATTTGTTTTATGATTGGCTTCTTGTTACTTTTATTGCGGGTAAATAGTCCCATATATTTATGAAGTTTTGTCACCTCAAAGGTAATATGGGCTATTTATCTTTTTTGACTTCCGGATGGTAGTGAAATAAAGTTTGAAAATTTATTGAAAACAAGAATCTGTGATATTTGCCTGCCTACTGAGTGATAAAAAAATCATGTAACAATTTATTTTTCTTCCATCTCTACTATTCCGGATTTGCTTTCAGGAACCCCTGTTTCTATAATTTGCCTTGTATTATTATAGAAGAATTTTGCAGTAGGGTCATCAGGATCTGCCTCAATTACTTTTTTGAAAGAGCTATTTGCATTTCTGAATGATTTATTCAGGTAAAATGAAACTCCTTCATTGAAAATGGTCAACGTGTCTAATTTTTTTTGTAATTCATTTTCTGCATCACAGCTAAAACATTCATGAATATTAATAGAGGAAAGTTTACCTTTTAATTGCACAAGGCCAAGATTACGTAAATGAAAATCTTCTATATCTGTGATTTGTTTCAGGCTTTCATCGCTCAATAAAATAGCAGCTTTATAATGCTTGGTAAGGCTTTCTACTCTTGATGCAGTATTTACAGTATCAGAAATAGTGCATGCATCCATACGGTCATAATCGCCTGTAATGCCCATGATCAGGGGACCGGTGTGCATTCCGACACCAATCTGGATGGAAGGTTTATTTTTTGACTGTCTTATTTTATTAAAGCCCTGCATTTCTTTTTGTATCTCAATGGCAGCTTTCAAGGCATCTCCTGCATTTGCAGTGAAAATAGCCATGATGGAATCTCCCAGGTATTGATTGATAAATCCATTGTGCTTTCGAATAATAGGCCCCATTCGCGCATTGAATAAACAAATAAATCCAAATGTTTCCTCCGGCGTCATCTGTTCTGAAAGGCTGGTATAATTACGAATGTCTGTAAACAGTACCGTAACAATTTTTTCTACCTGGTCGCCGAGTTTTACATCAGTAATTACTTCGTGTCCAAGCGATTTCAAAAATTGATAGGGAACGAATTTTCCTGTTGCATCGAATATCCTTCGCATCGCTGCTTCTCTTTCTTCTGCTTCACGAATGCTTTTTTCATATAACAGAGAACTTTCTATTGCAGATGAGGATTGCAGAGCCAATGTAGTTAATAATTTTAATGAGCCGGCTGTGTATTTATCAGTTTCATTACTCGCAAGAATAATAGCTCCCATAATCCTGTGTTTCACTTTTAGAGCGGAATAGATCACAGATTTAATTTCTGGTAAAATAATACCTGCTTTTTGTAGGGCAGAAATATCACTAAGGATCTCAGATTGGCCACTTAAAATAATATCGAGCAATAAGGGCAGCTCACTGTTTATTTTTTCCTCTACAAAAAATAACTGATTAAAAGATGCGGCTACTTCCAGGCGTTTCTTCTCCTGGTCCCACAAAACTACAACACCGCTTTCTGATTTTATTACATGACTGGCTTCTTCCAGGGTAATTTTTGAAATAGCTTTCGCGCCGATGGTTTGAGCCAGTTTCTCCGAAAAATTAAATATCAGATTTATTTCCTGGTATAAATTTAAAACTTCGCTACCTAATTTTTTTCGCTCCGACTCTTTATTAAGTAAATGTGTAAGAAGTTCTGCAATAAAGGAACTGTTCTCAGTTCCTTTTACCAAACCCATTTCCTCATTCTCATAAATGACAGGAAATTGAAAGGGAAATATTCCTTCACTATTTGACAAAAGAATTCTGCCGTTGGTATCTTCAATAGAAAAAGTTGCATTCAGTTGTTGGGCTAAAGAGTTTACAAAATTTCTATTGTCATTATCTTTACTTAAAATATTTTTCAAGTTTATTTTAGCCATAGTGTTTCTCTCCTTTCTTCTACCGGTTGTTTATAAACCTAAAATTTCTTTTGCTTTTTCGAGTATCGCTTCCGGGTCAAATGGTTTGGTCATATAAAGATCAGCACCCACTTCAGTACCCTTTTGCCGATCAAGTTCCTGTCCTTTTGCAGTAAGCAACACGATAAAAACATCATTTAGTTTCAGTTCTTTTTTTACTTTCCTGCATACTTCCATCCCATTCATTTTCGGCATCATCACATCAAGAAAAACAAGTTGTGGTTTTTCGTTCTGAATAATTTCAAAAGCTTCCTCTCCGTTTTGTGCAGAAAAGAAATTAACACCTTCGTCTTCGAGCTCTTCGAGCGTTTGTTCGAGAAGCATTCGGATGTGTGCCTCATCATCTACAATTAAAAGTTTTTGATCCATTATTAATTTTTAGTTTTTTATTTTATTGTTTCTGAAATTTGCAACGAAAAGAAAAATAGAAATTATCATTATTTCTTTGTTTACTATCTTACATTTTCAGTGTTGAGCCCTACTGGTAAATAAAAAATAATACATTTTCTAATCCTTTCTCAAATCTTAATGTTTTTACTATTTCCTGCTTACCCGAAAAAATAGAATTTAAAATGATGATGTCGGGCTGATTAGCAATTGCATTTTTTACGAGCTCTTTTCCATCTGATTCTACTACCTGGTATCCTTTTGTCTGCAACACTTCAGTTAAAGTCTTTACTGCTTCACTATCCTGATCTACTACCATTACCTTTTTCCTGGATTTTCCCTGCTCTAATAAATTCCCTACTTCGGTAAATAGCTGGGCGGTATCAATTGGTTTGGTCAGATACCTGTCCACACCAATTCTGAAACCTCTTGCCTTATCCTGGATAATGGATAAAATAATGATAGGAATATCCATCGTCTGAGGATCATTTTTTAAGATGGCAGCCACATCAAATCCATTCATTTCTGGCATCATTACATCAAGGATAATGAGGTCAGGTCTGTTCTTTCTGATGCATTCCAAAGCCTCTTTTCCATTGGTTGCCTGTTCTATTAAATATCCCGCTTCGCTTAATTCCTGTTCTAATAAAGAACGTATGGAATCGTCATCATCCACAACAAGAATCGTTGAATTTTTGCCTTCGATTTTAAATTTTGAAAAGACCATTTGTTCTTTCAATTGTTTCACCAACTCATTGAGATGAATAGGTTTTTCTTTCTTTTTAGTTTTATTTTCAGAAGGGATAAAAGGAATCTCAAAAGAGAAAGTACTTCCCTTACCTACCTTACTTTCTACCCAGATGCGGCCACCATGATGCTCTACAATCTCTTTACAAATTGGTAATCCCAATCCGGTACCTTTTGGTTTATCAGTAAGCGTGTCGCCGCCTACTTGTTTGAATTGTTCAAAAACAGCTCCATAATCTTCGGGTGCAATACCAATACCTGTATCGCTAACGCTTACTATTACTTCATTATCTTTTTGAGAAACCGAGCAGGTAACATTTCCTTTTTCTGTAAATTTCACTGCATTGGAAAACAGGTTGATCACTACCTGTATGAGCTTATCGGGGTCTCCGGTAATGTCGGGTACATTAGGATCAATTTTCCGTACAAGCTTTATATCTTTTTGTTCAAAGAGGGAAGTGGTAGCCGCTATTGCTCTCTCTGTCACTTCTGCAAGTGAAACATTTTCCTGGTTCCATTCCATTCTTCCTGCTTCAATTTTAGCAAGATCAAGAACATCATTTATCAGGTGAGTCAATCTTTCTCCTTCAGAAATTACTACCTGTAAATTTTCGTTGATTTGATTTACCGTCTTCCCGGTTTTAGCGTCAGCCTGGTTGAGTGCAGGGAATATTTTATCATTCAATCGCTTATTAATTATTTTGGCAAAACCTAAAACGGAAGTGAGCGGAGTTCTTAATTCATGGCTCACCGTGGAGAGGAATGCGCTCTTCGCTTCATTGGCTTTTTCTGCCACCTTACTTGCTTTTTCCGCTTCCATTTTTGCCTGTTCCACATCTTCAAATAGCTGGGCATTGCGAAGCGCCACACCAACAGAAGAAGCGATTGTAGTTAATAATCGCTGATCATTTTCATTAAAGCGATTCTCTTGTTCAGTACTTTGTACACTTAATACACCAATGTTTTCATCTCCAACCGGTATTGGAACTCCAAGATAAGAAGCAGCAGGCAAACCAGAACGGTGTATGCCAAGTTCCAATGTTTTTGTATTCACATCTTTATTAAGAAGGATAGGCTCGCCTGATAAAATAATTTTAGATGAAAATCCATCTCCTAATTTTATGGGAGACATTTCATCACCAAATTTATAAGGGAAATGTATAATTTTTGTTTTTTTATCCAACAAAGCGAGATAAACAATATTGGCGTTAAAAAGATCCCGCAACTGATCGCCAACAAACTGGATAAGCTCGCCAGGGTTTAGTTGCGAAGCCAATGCCTTACTAATATTATTTACTGTAGTAAGTTCGGAAGCCCTTTGTTTTGCATCAGATAATAAATGTGTAGTTTCATTGAAAAGGCGGGCATTTTCCAATGCTACACTCATGCTATTGGTAAGAGTTGTTAATAAACGAAGATTGGATTCGCTGAAAGCATTTTCCTGATCCACATTTTGCAAACTAATGGAACCTGTAACTACATCGCCTACAATCATTGGTACAAATACAGCAGACTTAGGTGGCTTGCCTGTAGTAACCCCTGTACCTCCAAATTTCTTCGCAGTTTCAACATAATCTTTATTGATGTGAATTGGTTTTTTATTTACTATAAGTTGCTTGTTAGCCCAAATAAACGGTTGAGGATTCACAGCTAATTTTACACCTTTTTCAATTGTATATTGAAAATGCTCGAGTCCGGTTTTATGATCAAAGGAACGAATTACCAGGGTTTGAGTTTCAGGAAATAATTCACAAAGGCGATCCCCAACGAGGTTGTAAATTAATTTTGGATCTAATTCTCGTGACAATCCATCCTGTACACTATTGATGACACCCAATTCTGCAGTTCGCTCTTCTGTTTCTTTTAACAGACGATTGGTTTCATCAAAGAGCCTTGCATTTTCTAAGGCAACGCTCATACTATTAGCCAATGTTTCTAATAACCTTACATCAGAGTTGCTGAAAGCATTTTCAACATCTACATTTTGAATACTTACGTAACCCTTGATTTCATTTCCTGTCAGTAAAGGAACAAATAACAGAGATTTTGGCATTTTTGTTTCATCAATTGCGACTAAGTTAAAATCATCTCTTGCTTCTTTTTCAGTCCGGATATGAATGGTATGTTTCTTGCCTATTAAGACTTCACGCAGTTTGTTTATCGGCCTGGTGCCCACTTTAATTTTTTCTCCATTTTCATAAGCATAATTAAAATGCTCGGTTTTATTGGAAAGATCAAAACTAGCAATGATTACAGCCTGGGCATTAAATATTTTTTGTATCCGGTCGCCTACCAAATTATAAATTGCAGACATGTCCAGTTCGTTTGCCAATCCTTCCTGAACACTATTGATCACTGCAAGTTCAGCAGTTCTTTGTTCGGTTTCCTTAAGAAGATGAGTAGTTTCGTCAAAAAGTCTTGCACTCTTTAATGCCACACTCATACTGTTTACCAATGTGGATAATAAACTTATTTCTGAATCAGAAAATGCATTTTCCCTGTCAAGATTCTGAAGACTGATCACTCCATTTACTTTTCCTCCCGCAGTCAAAGGAGCCATCACTAAAGATTTGGCAGCCTGCCCTACTACTATTGAGTTATCATACATCAACCGGTGCTTGTACATGTCTTTATTGATCACCAACATTTGCCCGCTATCAATCACATGTTTTCTGAATCCATAAGGTTCTCTTTTTGACATCAATGTTCTGTCGCCTTTTTCATAAGCATATTTATCTTCGATAAGATTGGTCGCACTATCATAAGTAGTGATATCAATAACCTGTGCATTGAAAACCTCTCTTATCTTTTCTCCTACCAAATAATAAATAGCTTCTACATCCATCTTGGCAACAAGGCTTTCCTGGACGCTTGTAATTACTGCCAGTTCTGCATTTCGTTGTTCAGTTTCATTTAATAAGCGGTTAGTCTCGTCGAACAGTCTTGCACTTTCCAGGGCTACACTCATACTATTGGTTAGTGTAGTAAGCAGGCTTACATCGGATTCCGAAAAGGCATATTCATGATCGAGATTTTGTAAACTGATAATTCCTTTTACTCTTCCATCAGCCAGCATGGGCATAAATATTTGTGATTTGGGAGTTTGGCCGACTATTATTTCATTACCAAATTCCTTCATGGCGGCTTCAACATTTTCATTATGTAAAAGCAAAGTGCCTGTTTGAATCACATGTTTTCTAAAACCGGTAGGCTTTCTTTCACCAACCAATGTCCTGTCCCCTTTTTCATACGAATATTTATCAGTAATCACATTTCTGTTGGCATCAAAAGTAACAATATCAATTACCTGCGCTCCAAATATTTCGCGCATTTTTTCTCCCACCAATTCATAGATGCCGCTCATATCCATTCCTCCTACAAGACTTTCCTGCACACTATTTATCACCGCCAGTTCTGCATTGCGTTGTTCGGTTTCTTTTAATAAACGATTGGTTTCATCAAATAAACCGGCACTTTTTAGAGCAACGCTCATGCTATTGGCAAGAGTAGTAAGCAGGTTTACATCTGAGTCTGAAAATGCAAATTCATGATCGAGATTTTGGAGGCTGATAATCCCTGTTATTTCGCTTCCTGTCATCATAGGGACAAATACTGCTGACTTAGGTTGTTCACCAATAGTTACATAGCTATCAAATTCCCTGCTTTTCTCGCTCATTTTTTCATTGATGAGAAATACATGGGGCGATTCTATAAGGTGCTTTCTGAAACCCAATGGCGGCCGGGCGCCCAGTAAAGTTCTATCGCCTTTTTCATAAGAATATTTATCTTCTATCAGGTTTTTATTTTTATCATAGGTTACAATGTCTATGATCTGCGCGTTAAAAATATTTCTGATCTTTTCTCCAACAAGATCATATATCGCCTGCATATCCATTTGCGCTACAAGTCCTTCCTGAACACTATTGATCACTGCCAGTTCGGAGGTACGCTGCTCGGTTTCTTTTAATAAACGGTTGGTTTCATCAAAGAGGCGTGCGCTTTCCAATGCTACGCTCATACTATTAGCCA
>DASSHD010000263.1:0-8480 GCA_035693085.1 Hanamia sp.
CTATGGCCAGTTCCATTGAAATTTATGATACCCGGACCATGACCCATATTGGCAATCATAGCTTTGGGATTTACCGGGGATCAGCAACATGGATAGACAGAAAAGATGGCTTCTGGTGGGTAGCCTTTGCAAATTATAATGGAAAGCATTCTTTCGAAGGGAGAGATAACAGATGGACAACACTTGTAAAATTTACTGATCAGTGGATTGAAGTAGGAGCATGGGTTTATCCAAAAGAGGTTTTGGAAGACTTTTCACCTAATAGTAATTCGGGTGGCAGTTGGAGAAAAGATGGGATGCTTTACTTAACGGGTCACGATAAAAAAATAATGTACCTGATGAAAATTCCAGAAACCGGATATACCCTTAGCCTCGTTGAAAAGATTTCTGTAACAAACCCTGGGCAGGCTTTCGCGATTGACCGCTCTGAAAAGAAAAATGAAATAATTTATGCAGTCAACAGAGAAAATAATACAGTTGTTGTAGAGGAAATTAAATGAAGTAAAAAAAAGATTAGTAAATATTTGTACACCAGTAAATTGAGAAATTATGAAAAATTTTAAAAATGTTTTATTTGTTGGTTCGTTCCTTATGTTTTTCAGCGTTAATGCCATAAGCCAACCCTCACATAATAAGAAGGCATTCGATCCGAACTATGGGGACCCTTACCGCATGCCTTTATTAATGCCTGACGATTTTGACTCTTTGCTTCTTGTTTCATGGAGGGGTGAACTTGGTGTTGAAGATCCGCATAATCCACTTTTAGAGCCCGCTGTGCCCTGGGATTCAGGAGGAGTATTTGCTCATGGAACGGTATTGCATGATCCAATTGATGGTTTATGGAAAGCGTGGCAGGTTTCCACGCCTCCGGAGCAATTTTTAAATTCCCCGGCTCCAAAAGGATGGACGCAGGGGCTTTGGGCCTTGCATGAAACGCAAAGGCGGTTGACTTATTTAGAAAGCAAGGATGGAGTACATTGGTATCGCCCTAAACTGACTTTTAACAAATGGCCAGGATATGACAGCACGAATATTATTTTAGATCTTAATTCAGGGGGAACAGCTGTATATGCTTCTGTGCTTATTGATCCCACCAATAAGAAATGGCCCTATGAAATGTTTGTGATCCGCAACCCTTCATTAGGTCCCGATCCGGAGCATGTAGGCAATCTTCCTGCACCTTCACCTGAAAAAAGAGGCACTTATATGTATAGATCCCATGACGGAAAAGACTGGAAACTCGTAAGTGGCCCCCTTCATCCCTTAGGCAGAGGTGGCGATGTTTCTTATGTATATCGCGAACCGGATGGATCTTATTTATCTTATTTCAAACAATACTCATTGGAAAAGGGAGATAGGATTATTCCTTATGATAATAATTCGCAGCAGCTAGTCCGTAGAATTGGGAGAAGTACGAGTCCGGACGGGATTAATTGGACAAAGCCAGCTATAATTTTTGGCCGGGACTGGAGAGACGCAGGTTTTGCCCAGTTTATGGAGTTATGCCCTCTCAAAGTAAACCAGGGGTATGTGGGAATGCTTACCTGTTATAATGCGTCTGATAAGACCATTTCACTGGAATTGGCAGCTTCGAGGGACGGTATTCATTGGTGGCGCCCTACTCGCAGGATTGCATTACCTCAACCGCCACTTGGAGATTATGGAGGCGGTATGATGTGGCAAATGCGCCAGCCCATTGTTGAAAAAGGGAAAATGTATATCTATTATGCTGGTACGCAGGGTCTTCATGGTGAAATTTATGATTCAAGAGCGGTTCCCCGCATAGAAGTTGGAGGAGAAACAGTCAGTGGAATTCCTACACCCACCCTGCCTTTTAATTCTGCTCTATGCAGGGCTTCATGGCAGTTTGATCGCCTTTGGGCATTAGTGCCGTCTGCAGGTGGACCTACTATTGGTGAAGCAGTTACTCGCCAGTTAAACCCGGATAGAGGAAGATTGGCCGTAAATGTCTTTGTAAGAAAGGGTGGTGAATTTCGTGCAGAACTGGAAGATGCTGCTGGCAATCCTATCCCTGGTTTCACTACTCAGGAATGTGTTCCTGTAAAAGGTGATCACCATCAAATTTTTATGAGTTGGAAAGGAGGTCGGAATGCTCCTGCTAATGCGGCTCGCATCCGTTTTATATTGAAAAGTGCATTCCTATATGGCTATGATTGGAAGAAGTAATTATGTACAATAAAATTTTAATAAAAATTAAAAAAAGCACAATAAAATAATGGAATTCAAACGATCTGATATCAATATGAGTATTGATCTGGCCCTAAAAGTTATTAATCATTTTGGTACCTATTTGCCGCCTTTTGCTTCCTGGACTCCGGAGCAATGGAGAATGACTGGCAGAGATTGTGACGAGATTAGGAACTGCATGCTTGGGTGGGATGTTACCGATTTTGGAAGTAAGGACTTTAAAAATATTGGGAGGACATTATTTACTGTACGAAACGGTAAACTGAATAATAATCAATACCCTAAAGAATATGCAGAAAAGATTTTGATTGATCCGGAAAGTCAAAGGGCACCGGCACATTATCATCGTTCCAAGAGAGAAGACATTATTTGCAGAAAAGGAGGAAACATTTTGGTTCAACTTACTAAAACTGATAAAGAGGGCAACGCATCCACAGAAAATTTTACTGTGCAAAAAGACGGCTGTACCATAAAGTTGTCCCCTGGTGATATTATCAGGTTGCAACCAGGTGAAAGTATTAACATCCCTCCACGCACCATACATCAATTCTGGGGTGAGGAAGGTACTGGTTACCAAATGGAAGGGGTAGGTTTTACATTAAGTTCGGAAATTTCCAGTGTATGTGATGATTGGAACGATAATGTTTTTATAGGAACCATCGGAGAAAGATTTCCTCATATCGAAGAAGACGAAGAAAGAAAATATTATTTATGTCATGAATACCCGGAAGCATCCTGAAATTATTTACATTTAAGAATTATTTTAAAAATGAAAAAAAATTATCCAGTTGAATATGTCCAAGCCTAATATATTAGTAACCGGGCATATTAATCCTTCCTGGTTGAGCGATTTAAGTGAAATTGGTGAGGTAAATATTTGGGCAGAAAAGGAATTTTTGATGCCGCGTTCAAGGCTACTGGAAGTTATAAAAGATTATGATGCGGTAATTAATTTTGCAGAAGTAATTGCCAATGAAGAATTGATTTTTAAAGCACAAAATTTAAAAATAATTGCAAATGTCTCTATTGGTTTTGACAATCTGAATTTGCCTCTTCTCTCTATTTATGAAATTTGGGCCACGAATGCGCCGGGATTTTTTAATTATCCCGTAGCTGAATATGTTCTGGCAGGTATCCTTGCTTTAAAGAGAAAGTTACTCCTGGCGGATGATTTTATTAGGAAAGGCGAATGGAAAGATTTTGAGCCAGGAAAGTGGGATGGGGTCAGCCTTAAATTTCTGACTTTAGGAATTGTGGGGATGGGCTCTATTGGGAAAGAGTTAAAAAAAATGGCTCAGGCACTTGGAATTAAGGTGGTCTATTTTGATCCTGTTCAGAACCAGGAAGAAGGTGCCTTGACCTTGGAAGAATTGATTTCGGTTTCTGACATCATCTCTATCCACGTTCCTTTAAATGATTCTACCCGGAATCTTTTTGACCGGAATATGATTTTCCGAATTAAAAAGGGAGGAATACTTGTAAATACTTCAAGGGGAAGCATTATTGATGAAAATGCTTTGATAGACTCTTTAGAATCCGGGCATCTTTCAGGTGCTATTTTAGATGTGTTTGTAAATGAACCGGCAGTTCCGGAAAAATTAAAGCTTATGAGAAATGTGCTTTTAACGCCTCATATAGCAGGAGGAACGGTTCATGCGAGAGAAGGTTGCGTCAGGTGCGCGGCAGCAAATGTGGTTGCTGTTTTACAAGGACAGGACCCTCCTAATGCTCTTAATAATCCGAAAAATGATAATAGAAAAAATTGACATTTTTAAATTGCCTCCAAGGTGGGTTTTTATAAAGATAACTACCAGATCGGGTATTACGGGATGGGGCGAGCCCTCAGTTGAAGGAAGATCAGACACAGTAATTGCTGCTGTAAAAGACCTTATTCCTTTGCTGATTGGAAAAGATGCTGGTAAAATCGAAGACCTTTTCCAGGTTTTGACAAAAGGTGGATTTTACAGGGGAGGAATTATCATGATGAGTGCTATCTCCGGGATAGAGCAGGCTTTATGGGACATCAAAGGCAAATCCCTCGGCGTGCCGGTTTATGAGCTTTTGGGAGGTGCTGTCAGAGACAGGATGAGGATTTATGGCTGGATTGGTGGCGATGATCCTGATCAGGTAGCTTCAGGGGCTAAAGAAAGAACCGATCTTGGTTTTACTGCAGTCAAGTTGAACTTAAGTGGCCGGTTAGATTTTCAGGTATCGTTAAAGAAACTAAAGGAAATAAAAAAAAATATTGAACAAGTAAGAAATAGTATTGGAGATCAAAATGATCTGGCTATTGATTTTCATGGAAGAGTTTCTAAAAATATGGTGAAACGTTTTATGAAAGAACTTGAAGAATTTAGTCCCATGTTTTATGAGGAGCCTGTTTTACCAGAGTTCTCTTTTTACTTTAAACAACTTTCTTCTGTAACTACAGTTCCGCTAGCAGCAGGCGAGAGGCTAATTGGCAGGAACCAATTCAAAGATATTATTCATGAAGCTTCCCTGGATATTCTTCAGCCTGACCTTAGCCACGTTGGTGGAATTTGGGAAGCAAAAAAAATTGCATCATGGGCCGAGACTTCTGGTATTTTAATGGCACCTCATTGCCCTCTGGGCCCTGTTGCTTTTGCAGCGGCACTTCAATTCGATTTTTGCACTCACAATGTGCTGATACAAGAGACAAGCCTGGGTATTCATTATAATGATGGTGAGGTTGATTTGTTGACCTATGTCAGCAACAGCGAAGACTTTAAGATCCAGTCAGGGTACATTCAAAAAAACCGCAAACCCGGCCTTGGAATTGAAATGAATGAGAAAATTATTGAAGAGATGTCTAAAGTAAAACATAACTGGAACAATCCTGTCTGGAGGAATCCCGATGGCTCATTTACTGAATGGTAAACCTATTATGGTAAGTACAAAATTTTATTTAAGCATTGATTGGGGCACTACTAATTTTCGGATGAGATTGGTGAATTATATCAGTTTGAAAATAATGGATGAAGTCTCTTTCGAAAATGGGGGAGCCAGGCATTTATTTGATAGTTGGAGGAAAGAAGGGGGTAGTAGAAAATTGGCTTTTATTAATTTCCTGAAACAACAAATTACCCGGTTGAAAATAAAAATTCCTCCGGGAACGCCGGTAATTATTTCAGGGATGGCATCTTCATCAATCGGTGTCCTCGAATTACCTTATGCAACTCTTCCATTTGATATTAATGGGAAGAATGCAATTGTGAGGTCATTAAATTTTAAAGAATTACCTGGGCTTCCTGTATTTCTTATTTCGGGTATTAAAAGTGAATATGATGTAATGAGAGGAGAAGAAACACAACTTTTGGGCTGCATCAAAGAAAATGAACATAAGAAAGGAGAACAACTTTTTATTTTTCCCGGTACCCACTCGAAACACATAATTGTAAAGGATACCCAGGTGATAAATTTTAGGACTTATATGACAGGAGAATTCTTTGAATTGCTGGCTAAAAAAAGCTTGTTAAGTAGTTCTGTAAATTCTGTAACAAAAATTAGTACAGCCAAAATAAAACAATCGTTTGAAATGGGAGTGAAAGCATCCATCAATGGAAATTTATTAAATAAAGCTTTCCATGTAAGAACCAATCAGCTTTTTAAAAAAATAAATACTTCCGAAAATAATTATTATTTGAGTGGCCTTTTGATTGGTACAGAATTACGGGAATTGGTATCCAATACGTATGAACAAGTTACGATAGTAAGTGGATCTCATTTACTTAATTTTTATCAGTTAGCTTTTAAAATACTCGGTATTTCAGGAAACCAGCAAAAGATTTCTTCAGTTGTTTCTGATAAATTAGTCGCCAGGGGACAATATCAAATACTAAAAAATAATCTTAAACTAAAATGGTAAATACTTCTTTTTCATGGGATCTTTTTAATAAGATTCCTATTATAGGAATTATGAGAAACCTGCCATCCGAAAAGATGGTAACAGTAACATCACTTTTTGAAAAGTCAGGGTTTACCAATTTGGAGATTACCTTGAATTCGCCGAAAGCTTTTGCATCAATTGCTGAATTGTCTAAATCTTTTGGCGACAAGATTAATGTTGGTGCAGGTACAGTTTGTTCAATTGAACAATTAGATTTAGCCTTATCTGCAGGAGCTTCTTTTATAGTAACGCCAATAGTAAACGAAGAAATAATCCGAAAATGTAATTTTCTCAAAATACCGGTTTTCCCCGGTGCCTTTACTCCCACAGAGATTTATAAAGCGGATGCTTTAGGAGCAGCAATGGTGAAGGTATTCCCTGCTTCGCAGCTTGGGCCTCAGTATGTGAAGGAATTATTAGCACCATTTCCACAAATAAAGTTATTACCAACCGGGGGAATAAGCATAGAAAATATGCGCGCTTTTATGGATGCGGGTGCAAAAGGGCTTGGTATCGGCAGTCAGCTATTCCCCATAGATACCATTCAACATGCAAAGTGGGAAGATTTAAGAAAATTATTTGCCAGGGTTTTAAAACAATGGACTGAATCCTTTATTGAAGGTTAATTAGCTCTGGCTTTAAATCTATTCCTGATAGTATAGCATTAACTTTTGATTGGTTTGTATTATGTTCATCATTTTGAATCTTATAATTTTGAGATAAAGAAACATTGTTTATATATGCGGGAATAGTATTTCTTCAAATTGCGGGCGGAACAGGACTCGAACCTGTCCTTACATCCTAATTGGTATTACTTTGTTTTTTGGGTAGAATAATTTTAATACTTGCTAAGTTAGATAAAAGGAGTTCGATTGACATAGGCTATTTTTACTTTATTGTTAGGGAGATAAAAATATTATGCGTTCTGGTTTCTGGAAATAGATTTGGAAATAAACATTTTTAAAGATTATTCAGTATTAATGAATTTGCACTTTGTGAATCGTTTATTTTTCTTGTTGGTAAAATAAAAGAATACCATATAAAAACGGATAATAAAAATAATAAAAGCTAAGGCAGTTAAATACCCGAATATGAATTTTACAATTTCTAGATTGTGGTAAAAACTCCTGGAGAATATCCGTAATAGATGGCATACAAAATTTATTGAAAATTGTGATGTTTATTCTTTGACCAATTTTATTAAAAATGTAAATAACTGAGTAATAATGAAAGCGATTTTATTAAATCAACCTGAAGAATTTAGAGTTGTTGAAAAGGAACTTCCCGGCCAGCCAGGGCGTAATGAAGTTTTATTAAAAACAAAATGTCTGGGAATTTGCGGAACAGATTTACATGCTTATCATGGAGTTCAACCCTTCTTTACTTACCCTCGTATATTGGGCCACGAGATTGCAGCCCAGGTGGTTTCTGTTGGTGAAAATGTAACTCATTTAAAAGAAGGAGACCTATGCACAGTAATTCCATACCGAAATGCCTCTATTGACCAGGCCGTGAGAAGAGGTAAGCCAAATTGTGGTACCGGGCTATCCTATTTTGGAGTACATGAAGATGGGGCCATGCAAGAATATTTTATTTATGATGCAGTCAATGTATTTCAGGCAAATGCTTTAACACTGGAACAAATAGCGATGATTGAGCCTATATCAATTGGGAGCCATGCAGTGGAAAGAGCGGAAATTAAACCTGATGATATTGTTCTGATAGTAGGGGCAGGCCCAATTGGAATCGTTACTCTTATAATGGCACAATTAAAAGCTGCCAGGTTTATTGTTTTGGACGTTAACCAGCAACGGCTTGATTTCGTAAAACAAAAATATTCCGGGGTGGATACTTTAAAAGCAGATGATCATACCATAGAAAATCTTAAGAAATTATTGAATGGTGATTTACCAACTATTGTGATGGATGCAACAGGTAATCGTGAAAGTATGTTGAAATGTTTTGATTATGTGGCAGCCGGAGGCACGATCGTTTACGTGGGAATATTTGTTGGTAGTATTGAATTTTTTGACCCGCTCTTGCATTCAAAAGAAATTACCCTGAAGTCTTCAAGAAACAGTCTTCCTGTGGATTATAAAAAAATTATCCGGTTAATGGAATCCGGGATTATTAATATTGATGGATTGGTAACTCACCGGTTACAATTTAATACTTTGGAGAATTCTTTTATAAGCTTGTACAATTCAGAAGAGCGCGTTATTAAAGCAGTAGTGGAATTTAATTGAACAAACGATAAGGTATGGAACGAATAGACAGTCATCAACATTTTTGGAAATATGATCGTAACCGCCATGTTTGGATGGATGAGAAAATGGAAGTATTGAAGAAAAATTTTATTCCAAAG
>DASSHD010000264.1:0-20121 GCA_035693085.1 Hanamia sp.
GGCAGTATCTGTAGCGTTACTTATCTGTAAAACTAAAGTGCCCGAAGAGGAGGAACTAAGTGTGACAGGAACTATATAAGGAGTCATAGCTATGGTTACAACATTCGATTTATACTGTTCATTATTATTAGCATAAGAAGAGGTAACTCTTATATCAACATTAAAAGGTTTTCCGGCAGTAAATCCAAAATTAGCTAAAAGATTATTCAACTGGCTTCCTGTGAAAGAATAACTCAAAGGACCGTCAACCTCAAAAGTAACTTCATGCGAAAAATTTCTTCCGGAAGAATCTATTTCAATAATGAATTTCTGATGGGATGAATCTGTCGAATATTTCGGATTGTTCCAATTCAGGATAAGTACTGTAGATGCCGAATCAGAGGGATTCGGAGACACAGTAGTGGTGGAGGCGGACAATGTTACCGGGTTACCATTGGGATAAAATTTGTTAGCTATTTTTTTACAAGCGCTAAATGATATCAAACAAATGATAACCGATAAGAGAATTTTTGAATTATATTTCATATTGCTGGTATTAAACTATTAATGAGGTGTTACGGTAAATTTTCCGGTTTGAAAGCTTACAACTATATCATATAAGCCACTTGCATCGGGGGCGATGCAGTTGCCACCATTGAGTACAAAATCGCCACCATCAGGTTCTGTGTCTGCCGTTGCTACACTCCACTGCTCGGTCCATTGACCCGGAATAGCTACAAACTTATATTCCTTGCCTCCGTTTAGTTGTATCGTTATTTTGTAAAGAGTAGAACTTACCTGGGTAAATTGTTCAATTGACTGATCGTTTGATAGCGGAGGCCACCCTCCCGGCGTAGCATCGCCTACAATAAAAAGCTGGCCGTTTGATGGAGGCACTATTTTTGGGGGCGGAGCGAAAGGAGTTACAGAGAAACTAAGTGTATTTGAATAAAGAGGCACCGATCCGGTACCTAAGAATGATTTTAATCTTACATCAATCGTATGAGGAACCCCCGTTGCAAATAAAAGACCATTTGCCAGCAATTTATTTAAAGCCGACACAGTAAATATAGTGCTCAAATCCGAATTGATAGAAACAGTTTGCATATTGGGGCTGCTAAAGTTAGCACCACTTGTATCTATTTGAAGATTATAAGTTACATTCAAAGAACTTATGCCATCGCTAAATTCATAGTTGGGATTTGTCCATGAAAAAGTGACCGCGTTACTTGTAGTATCTGTAACCGGTAATGGTATGGAATCCGTCAGATTCGCCGTCAATACAGGAGGCGTTCCTCCTTTATAAATAACTTTGGTTTCATCCTTCGCACAGGAAGCCAATAGCACTGAACCTGTTGCGACTAATATGAGAGCATTTACAAATATTTTTTTCATACTTTCTGTTTATCAATTTTAATAAGATTAATAACCTGGATTTTGATCCAATTGAGGGTTGGCCTGAATATCTGATAAGGGTATAGGAAAAATATTATATTGACTTGAAACTCCTGTTCCGTTTGATATACCTCCTTTCCATGGCCACAAATAATTGGAACCGGTAAATTCTCCAAATCTGATCAAATCTGTTCTCCTAAAGCATTCCCACCACAGTTCTCTGCCTCTTTCATCCAAAATAAAAGGTAATGTAAGATCACTGGCAGTGATATTGCCAGATGTATTTCCATAAGCCCGTTCCCGCAATAAATTGATATAACCTACTGCCGTATTGATATCTCCGCCAGTACCACCCCGCAACACAGCCTCGGCGTAAATTAAATATTGCTCTGCTAACCTGAAAAGTGGAAAATCAGTTGAGCAAAAAGTTCCACCTCCGGGAGGAGTGGCTCCGGTACTGGTTATATTTTTAAATTTTACTGCATGAAGCCCCTGGTCAAAATTACCTACATCTATAATTTTGGATTCTGTTCCATAAAAGATAGCTCGTTTGTCTATAGTAGTATCCAACGATGGGAAAAGTGCGCCAAAAGCAGAAGTAGCTCTGTTACCGCCCCATCCGCCACTCGGTACTCCAAACAAAGCAGGGTTCATTCCGGCATCTACCTCTCCATTAATGATAAAGGTAGTGCCACCATAAGTTTGGGTATTATTGCCATCATATTGAATTGGCAAAATAACTTCCGGATTATTCAGGTTATTATCGGCAAGAAATAAATCCTGGTAACTCGGATCTAAAGAATACCCGGAATTAATTACCTTTTCTGCATAAGTAATCGCATCAGTGTATCTTGGAGTACCTGTATATACTTCAGCATTAAGATAAAGCCGTGCAAGTAAAGCCCAGGCTGCGGCTTGATCTGCACGTCCATATTGGTTTGTTTTCGGCGGAGCCATATTTGCACTGCATGATATTAATTCTGATTCGATATATTTGAAAAGATCTTTGCGGTCAATTTGTTTGGGTATAGTACCTACAGCCGTGCTGTCTGTGACGAAAGGTGGATTTGCGAACTCATCCATCAAAACCCAATATTGAAACGCACGGAGAAATCTTGCTTCAGCTCTGTAATATTTTATATTCGTCAAATCAGATGCTCCAAATTTCTTTGATGCCAAAGTAGCATCACTAGAATTTCGGATGAAATCATTACAAACCGTAATTTGATAAATACTTCTTGTATATAATCCTAACAGGATTGGGTTGCTGGATGCCCAATCCATATTATGAAAGTCAGGCAATCCCGGATCATTCCAGGCGTTGATTCCTTCGTCAGTAGTTAATTCCTGGGCAACCCACAATAAACGCAAAAAATCAGAAGTTCCTGCGTCAACCCCCTGTACATCAGATTGCGCCGGCCCATTACTGCTGGTTAGCGCAAAAGCTCCATAAACTTTTGCCATTGCTTGTGTATAGCCTTCAGGAGTACTATAAACCTGGTTTACATTTACTGTATTTGGCGGAAGACGGTTCAGATCTTTGTTACAGCCATTAAAGGCAATTGCAACTATTGCTAAACCTGTCATTTTTAAAAGAATATGTTTCATATTGCTGTTTTAAAATTATTATTTGTTTTATTATAAGCTTAGGTTTAATCCTAAAGTAAAAGTCCTTGGCCTTGGATAAAAATTGTTATCAATACCACTAAATATTTCAGGATCTACTCCAGTATATTTTGTAATTACAAACACGTTCTGGCAATGAAGCGAAATGGCAAGATCGTATTTATGATTTTTTGATATTGACCCATAATCATAGTTTAAACCAATATTATCCATTCTCAGGAAGGAAGCATTCTCCAGATAATAATTTGAAAAATATTGATTGTTGGAAAAACTACTTTTTAATACGGAAGAAGGGGCATTTTCCAAATATTTGTTTGGGTTTAATATACTTCTTGTTACTGCCAGGCTTGATGCAGTATTGTTGTACATATAATTATCAAAATTAGCACGCAGTACAAAATTCAAACTCCATTTCAGATAGCTGACTGAATTGCTAAACCCTAGCGTCCAGGAGGGGAAAGGAGATTTATTTTTTACAAGATCGTTCTGATTAATAATACCGTCCCTGTTTTGGTCAACATATAATCCTTCAATTGGCATTCCGTTGGCATTATATATTTGTTGGTACAAATAAAAGGTATTAGGCGCGCTTCCTACAGCATCTATCTGTACCGTATTTCCGGTGCCTCCACTAATTCCTCCGGTAGTATTTCCAATAAAATTAGGGTCAGGAACCAAAGTAAGATTGGTTATTTTAAATTTATTATAAGAAGAATTAAACCCAATCTCCCAATCCCAATCTTTAGTTCTTACAGGGATCAGGTTCACATTAAAATCAATTCCCTGGTCTGTCATGTTGCCGATGTTGGTGGTTTCTTTGTTGGAAAAATTGGATCCGGCCGGGATAGAAACATTAGCGAGCAGATCTTTTGTTTTTTTGTAATAATAATCTATACTTCCATTGATTCTGTTATCTAAAAATCCATAATCAAACCCACCATCATAAGTATCAGTTGTTTCCCATTTCAAATTACTTATATAGGCTGAAGGAGTGTACATATTGTAGAAAGTATTTCCAAAGGGATACAACGATCCGGGCGTACTAAGGAAATAGGTAGGAATGTATCCGTATAAGCCAATCCCCGACTGGTTACCGGTTTGCCCATAGCTTAAACGAAGATTTAACTGATTAACTGTTGAAGAATTTTTGAGAAAGTCTTCCTGTTTGATACGCCAGGTAAAAGCGCCGGAAGCAAATGTTCCCCAACGTGTGGCAGGGCTGAATCTTGAAGAACCGTCAGTACGCAGCGAACCCATTAAAATATATTTGTCATTGAAAGTATAAATCAACCGGCCATAATAGGAGATAAGAGTATATTCATTAGGATTATAATAAAAGAGTGGTGGGTTATTGGCGATATCAGTTCTTATTGCTTTTGTAGCGCTCCGCTGTGTTGAGTTATAATTTTTGGTCAAATAATCATAATAACCATATCCTGCTACTGCATTGATATTACTTTTTATAGAAGTGATGTCTTTATTATAACCCAGGAAAAATTCGCCGGTTGTATTAATATATTTCTGCTGATACTCATTATTATAGCCTCTCAGGCTGTCAATACTATTGTTATAGGATTGTGCAGCATCTACAGGAATAAGTGTGCTGCCACTTCCTTTGGCAATATCATATCCTAAATTAAGATTAGCATGGAGACCGGATACATAAGGGATGGCATAATCCAGTTTTATGTTACCAAAGCTCCTCTGCACCTTGCTTCTGTCATTTTTTTGTTCCAGCATGGCTACCGGATTTCTATTAGAATTGTTATTAAGCGTACTATCATTTGCCCCTAACCATTCATAATATCCACCAAATTTGCTTCCTGCAACTGTAACCGGTTGAGTAGGATCAAAAGTGATCGCATTTCCTTTTGCGTCCTGATTAGCAAAACGTGTATTGGTGATAGTTCCATGCAGATTTAGTTCCACCTTTAAAGAGTTTTTGAATAAACTTGGACTTACGTTTAAACCTCCCGAAAAACGCTTTAAATCATCTGTCTTTAATATTCCCTGCTGGTTCATATATTCACCACTGATGCGGTAAGGTATATTCTGTAAAGATCCACTCAAACTTAAATTATTATCTGTAGTAAGAGCAGTATGATAAATTTCTTTTTGCCAGTCTGTATTGGCATTACCCAGCAAAGCAATCTGTGCAGGAGTCCCATTGGTATTTACATAGTTTCTGAACTGGGCGGCGGATAATACAGGGTATTCTTTTGGTAATTTGGAAACCCCAAATTGAGTAGTGAAATTTAACCTCGGCTTCCCCTTTTTCCCATGTTTAGTAGTAATTAATATCACTCCGTTAGAAGCACGTGAACCGTAAATTGCGGTGGCAGCAGCATCTTTCAATATTGTAAATGATTCAATATCGTCCGGATTGATAAGATTTAATGGGTTGGCAGTGCCTGAGAGCGGAGTAGTTCCTCCATCACCATTTACTCCATCAGCAAGTGGCATACCATCTATTACTATTAATGGATTGTTACTTGCCGTTAAAGAAGCTCCGCCACGAATCCTGATCACACTTCCTGAACCGGGCGCGCCGCCCTTAGAGGTTATAGAAACCCCTGATATTTTACCGGTAATCAATTGCTCGGGAGTAGTTACTATACCTTTCTGAAAGTCTTTAGTACTGATAGTAGAAACAGAACCGGTAATATCTTTTTTCTGTACGGTTCCATAACCGATAATTACAACATCAGAAAGCGCCTGCACTGAGCTTACGAGTACAACAGTAACATTTGAGGTGGATGAAATATTTACTTTCTGCATTTGATATCCAACAAAACTTACTTGAAGTTGTTTTGCATTTTCCGGAACACTAATTGAAAATTTACCATCAGCATCGGTTGTTACGCCAACTTTTTGTCCTACAATAATTATGGAAGCACCAGAAAGTAGCCTGCCATCTTGCGAAATTACAGTGCCGGTGATGGTCCTGTTTTGTGCATTGGCGCCAAAAGCTACAAGGACAAAAAATAAAAATGCGCCTGCGTGTCTTGATATTTTAGAAATTTTTTTTCTCATGAGAAAATTTGAATTTTAAAATGTGTTTTTGTTTCTATTTTTTAATTGGAAATAAGGTGTGTAATTCATACACAAATAATATTAATTAAATTTATTCAATCTTTTATTTTTTTATTTTATTTTAATTGATTTTGTGAGTTTTTCTAATCCCTCTTTAGAGAGGTCAATAGACTAGCCTATTTATTTTTTATTGATGTAGGATCGGGGTTGACTCCCTTCTTCCAATTTCAAAGACAATAATTTTATTGTAATTGCTGCATCATGAAAAAAATTTATTAATTCTATATTCATCAGTTCTCTTAATAGTAATTGTCATAAAAGTTTTACCAAACCAGGAAAAAGATTTATTTTAAGTAGAAATAATTTTTTTAAAAGTTGTGAACTTCGAAAAATTATTTTTTCTAATTTAAAATCTTGCTTATTTATTGGTTTACTATGTACCATATTAAAGATTCAATCATACAGTTTTGTTGTAAGCTTATCCTTTTTTGTCACAAAGTTTATACCATACCATAATATTCTCAACTATTGCTTTTTAAAAATCAATTCCAGGCCACTTCTTTTTATTCTTTTCATACTTTTCGTAATCAAATTTGTACAATCTCCCCGGACGGTGTGGCACATTTTGTTCGTCTTCGCCCATGTCCACCAAAAAATCCATTGAGAAAAACTTTTTTCTGAAATTCCTTCTATCTAATTTTTTATTCAGTATCGCTTCATATAGATTTTGTAATTCACGAAGTGAAAATTTATCAGGAAGCAAACTAAAACCCAAAGGATGTTCCTGCACTCTTTTTTGCAGCCACGAATAGCACCTGTCGAATATCTTTTTATGATCAAACAATAAATCGGTAACGCTATCCACTGAATGCCAGTGCAATTCATTATCTAAAGTTTTCAATCGGTGATGCTGCACATTTATTAAAGAACAATAAGCTACAGAAACTACCCTGCCTGCAGGATGGCGACCCACTTCACCAAAGGTGTGTACCTGTTCCAGGTAAAGATCGTTTAGACCTGTCCGTTGTTTTAAAATCCGGTAAGCGCTTGTATCCAGGTCCTCTTCGGGTTTTACCAGATCCCCAAGCAATGAAAATTGATTGTGGTATTTCTTAAGGTCAGATCGGATCAGCAGCACCTTAAGTTTGTTTTCATCAAAACCAAAAATGACACAGTCAACAGAAAGGGCTATACGGTTAATACTTTGTACTTCTGTTTGGAGTCCCCTTAAAGTTTTTGTATTTTCAGTCGTACCTTTTGTCGCAGTTGTCATAATAATTAAATTCTCTTTCAAAAAAATTTTATTAATGATTTTTGATAAATTTTATATTTTGAATTTGATCAGTGGAATATATGGATAGAAAATAAATGCCGGGCGCAAAAATAATAGACTTATTTATTTCAAAAGAATTATTTCCGGCTTCTATTGAAATATTCTGTTTGTATAATTGCCTTCCGCTCACATCAGTAAAGATCAATGCCGCTTTATCAGGTGCCGGCGATTCAATCTGCAACCTTAATATATTTTCTACCGGATTTGGATTTATCTGCGCATGCCATGAATTAATAGCTGTTCTTATCATTACAATTCCACTATAATTAAATTCCCCATCTAAGTCCACACTTTTTAAGCGATAATATTCTATGGCCGAATTATTCTGATCATTATCAGTATAACTATAGGTCTTACTGCCATTCGCTATTATACTGGAAACAAAATAAAAATTCTGCCCATCGTTGCTTTTCTCCAATTCGTAATTACTCATGTTTAATTCATTGGCTACCTGCCAGGTCAAAAGATTACTATTACCGGTTCTTTTTCCCGTAAAGCTTACAAGTGTTACCGGCAAAGCGGCAGCAGTATTCACATAAACATAATATTGACCAGGCTGAAGCGTAACATTCGTTAAAGATGTTGATGAAACAGTAGTGTCTGCTCCCGTAAATAAGTTATACCATGTTCCCGTACTGGGAAAAGAGATAGTTCCTGTCCGCTGTCCGACATCAAAATTTCCATACACCATTACCTGCAACGAAGTACCACTAACATTCATCCATTTTATAGGATCAGTTGAGAAATTTAAATCTTTATTTACAGTGCCCGTGGTAAAAGTGGAAAGATAAGCAGGTACATTTCGTAGGTTTAGTAATTTACTGTAAACATTATATAAAGCAAGCCTGTCGGGTTGGGTAAAATAATCCCAACGGATTGGTTTGGGGTCAGTATTGCCACAGACGATAGTCCCGTTGCTGCAGGCATCTTGCGAATAATCATAACCGAGTTCACCAAACATCCACATCATTTTTGGCCCTGGCATCATTGCCCAGAAAGCTGTAGTCATCGCTGCTCTTTTAAGCCCGGTAGCAGTATCCTTTACATTGTAAGTACCTGCGGACGCACCAAAATTTTCATTTTTGAACATCAATCTTGTTTCATCATGGCTTTCCTGGTAAGTCACCATTCCGGGTTGTGTTAATCCGGCGCTGGAATAAATACCATTGCTAAAATCCGCGCTACTATTATAATAGCCCATAGAAGCCTGTGTAAAAGCATAATTTTCATTAGCTCCATTACCCCATGTCAACATACCGGCATTAGTGTAAATTATCTGTTCAGCTCTGTTTACAAAACTCTCCAGAATACAATAAGTACCGGGCTTTATACTTTGCAATTCTGAGTAAATATTATTCCAGGTATCTACCCGCCCCTGGTCATAAGTGTTTTGCCAATCTTTTCCATTGGTTAAATAATCGGTTTGTGTATAACCTCCCGCAAGGTCAAAACGATAACCATCAAGATGGTAATTATTGATCCAGTAAGCATATACCCTGTTCCGGAGATCAATGGTTGCCTGGCTGGAATGATTAAATTGATACCCTACATTAAAAGGATGAGTTGGAAGAGAATCTAACCATGGATTTTGTAGGGTTGGAGTATTGGTTGAAGAATTCCAATACATAGATGCAAGCGGGGAACTGCCAAAAACATCCTGCATTGCCAGGTCCATAATTACTGCAATTCCGTTTTGATGGCACACGTCCACAAAATGCTTTACTGCATCGGGCGTGCCATATACTTTATCGGGAGCAAAAAAGAAATTTGGATTGTAACCCCAACTGCTTGCTCCCTCAAAATTGCAGAAAGGCAAAACTTCGATAGCATTAATACCCAATTTTTTCAGATAATTTAAAGTATCTGTAAGTGTGTTCCAGCTTTGCGTAGCTACAAAATCACGAATCAGTAATTCATAAATAACCAAATTCCTTTTATCCGGTTTTACAAAACTATTATCGTTCCAGGTATAAGGAGTTTGTCCGGTTTCTAAAACCCCGGCAAGTGTGCCAGCAGCCTGGATTGGAAAAGCTTTCAATCCAGGAAAATTTCCTGCAGGAATGTACTGGTCCGCATTTTTATCCAATACCAATTGAGAATTATAATCTGCCACCTGCAAGCTGTTATCTATCAAATATTGATATGCGTATTGAGTTCCAGATGTTAATCCTTTCAGCGTTATCCAATATCGCAAACCATCCGGTGTTTCATTCATTTGATAAGTAGAAGATGCTGTCCAGTTATTAAAATCACCAAGTACCGTTACTGATTTTTTATTAGGAGCATATAGAACTAATGTAACTGAATCAGGTGAAGGATAATAATTAATGCCATCCGTTACACCAGCCGGTAATGGTGCGATCGTATTTGCGGAAGCTACATAAAAAGAAAGTGTATCACTGCTTGTGTTCGCACCATTCGTTACTTTGGCAATAATTGTCTGTGTTCCAAAAGCAGAAATAGTAGTGGAAATACTGTCTTTGGTTCCTGTTATAGTTGATAAAAGGCTTCCATTAAAATATATTTGTATGGTACTTCCTGCAAGGCTGGCTTTAGCTACAATCGGTAAAACGTCCCCCACAGTTTTTGTAATCGTTTCGGGAGCAGGAACATAAAATGGTTGGCGATATGGATTATCTATCCTTGCGTATAAACCATTACCATAAACAGGAACGTACATATCACTTGCATCGGCATTCCTTTGTACAGTACTCCCGTTTCCACTTCTAAAAAGAATGGCTATTTTTTGAATGGTTTCCGTAGGATCAGTCAATCCAAAAAAGGTACGTAAACCGCCTGTTATTGTAAATGACCATTCATTATTTCCTAAATATGCCGCCTGCCATGCCGGGTTTGTCACGCCCCAGGTAGTGACCACATGCAGCCAATCTGACGGACTGGTACTTTTATTGGTGATCACTCCAATGTGGACATATACGTCAGAAGTTGGTGTATAGTTCAGCAATCCATGATTCCCGTAATTGGCATTCATTGTGATTACAACTGGATCAGACGTTTCCTGAATAAAATCCGGTGTCCACGATAATAATTGAGAAAAACTTTGGAAAGAAAAAAGCAGGATAAATATAGAAAGTAAAAATTTTTTCATGTTGCATTTTTGAATGGATGTGTAAATTACACACATTATTTGAAAAAATGATTTTTTTTGAAAAATATTTTTTGAGCACCCTCTAATTTATATTGAAACAGGATTAAGAAAGAAGGATTAAATAAAATTCTTTGACAAAAGTCTGCCTGGCCGACAGACAGGTTTATTTACTGTGCAGATGGCTTTCCGGTTTTGATAGGGATAGCACATTGTAGCCTTGCCACAAGCCAGGCAGTCCAATTGCACTAAACTAAATAACTCTGTCATTCGTGATTTTTTCGTAACAGGCAGACATTACATCAGAAAATTTTGGACTAATTTATAATTCAATTTGATAAAAAAACCAGGGAGGCATCTTAAAATAAAATAAGAATCCTTCATAAATGTTCGTTTACTGTTTCTTAAATAAAACGTTTTCCCCTTTACCTTTGCGCCACAATGCATTACGCCTCAGTAGAAAATTTAAGTAAATCGTTCGGGATCAGAACCCTTTTCAAAAACATCAGTTTTCATATAGAAGAAGGAGACAAAATCGCTTTTGTTGCAAGGAATGGCAGTGGGAAAACGACTCTTTTAAAAATAATCGCCGGCAAAGAAACCGCAGATTCAGGGACTGTTTGGATACATAAAGATGTAAAAGTGATCATGCTGCAACAGGATACTGCCTTTGAAAATGATAAATCCATTTGGGATAATATTTTGAATCTCGATAATCCGGTTGTGCGTTTGGTAAATGAATATGAAATGCTTTTGGATGAAGAGTCGCATGATGAAGATCGTATCAGTGAATTGGTAACTGCACTTACTGAAGCAAATGCATGGAACTTTGAAAGCGACCTGAAACAGATCCTTGGGAAATTAAATCTGCATCATCTTAATGAACCGGTAAAAAATTTAAGCGGTGGCCAACGTAAAAGAGTAGCATTGGCCCAGGCTTTGATAGAATCGCAATTGCATGAAGGAAAATGTTTGTTGATCCTTGATGAACCTACGAATCATCTTGATGTGGAAATGATAGAATGGCTGGAGAATTTTTTGGCAAGCAATAAAAGCACTTTATTATTGGTAACACACGATCGTTATTTTTTAGATACGGTTTGTAATGAAATTGTGGAACTGGATGATGAAAAGATTTATGTGTATAAGGGCGATTATGATTATTTCCTGGAACAAAAATCGTTGCGGCAGGAAAATCAGCAAAGCGAGTTACTAAAAGATAAAAATATTTTTAGAAAAGAACTGGAATGGATGCGCAAGCAACCCAGGGCGCGAACCACAAAATCAAAAAGCCGCCAGGATGCGTTTGCAGAAGTGGAAGAAAGAGTCAGTCAGAGAAAAGAAATAGCCGAGGTTTCATTGCAGGTGAAAATGACACGAATGGGGGGAAAGGTTTTGGAAATGAAAAAAGTTTATAAATCCTACGGTGATAAAGTGATCATGCACGGATTTGATTATACTTTTAAGAAAGGAGAGAGGATAGGAATTGTGGGAAAAAACGGAACAGGGAAATCCACTTTCTTAAAAGTAGCGCTTCAGATTGTTCCGCCCGATAGTGGTAAAATAAATCATGGGGATACTATTGTTTTCGGAAATTTTGCGCAGGAAGGTTTGCAATACAAAGAGGATAAAAGAGCCATTGAATATGTAAAAGATTTTGCGGAATTTTTTCCTTTGGCCGATGGAAGTAAGATCAGCGCTTCGCAATTCATGGAAAAATTTGGGTTTACGGCGCATCAGCAATTTACGCCACTGAGTAAATTAAGCGGAGGTGAAAAAAGAAGATTACACTTGTTGAGTATCTTGTTTAAAAATCCTAATTTTCTCGTTCTTGACGAACCTACCAATGATCTGGATTTACAAACGCTACGCACACTTGAAGAATTTTTGCAGGATTTCCCGGGATGTATTTTAATTGTAAGCCACGACCGGTATTTTATGGATCGTTTGGTTGATCATCTTTTTGCTTTTGAAGGAAACGGAGAAATAAAAGATTTCCCCGGGAACTATTCTCAGTATAGAATGTGGAAACAATTAGAAGAAAATAAACCGGATAATAGCGAAAGTAAAAAGCTGAAGGCCGAAGGCAAAATACAGAAGCCTGATAGCGATAAAAATAATCCCTCTCAACCTATACAGCCTTTGGTAAAACAAAGACTTTCTTTTAAAGAAAAAACTGAATTTGAAAAATTAGAAAAAGAAATTCCCAACCTGGAAAAGGAAAAAAAATTACTGGAAGTAAAATTGAATAACGGTTCTGCTGATTTTGAAAAACTCCAGGAAACAGCACAAAGGATCAGCGATATCATTGTGCTTCTTGATAAAAAAGAAATGCGATGGCTGGAGCTGAGTGAAAGAGCAAATTAATTCGGGGGATTCTGCCTTATAAAAGAAATAATTCAGAAGCATAAACAAAAAAATAAACTTTTGTAAATCTGAGTTACTTTTGTAAAGCATCTTTGATGAAAAAGAACCAGGAATCCCACTGAACTATAACAATTCAAGAAGTTTCCATTAAGAAGTTAGTTATAGTTTTAGCAAACGAACCAACCTCCCGGTCGGCAGGCAAATATTAGCTTTTCCTATTCACCTTCATCTTTTGCTTCACTGTCACTCACCCTCTATTCCTCCCCATCCTCTTTAAAAACATCGTCCATTATATTCATCGGTTTCTTTCTGTTATCCAAAGCTTCCTGGATTTCTCCCCCAAGCAAACCTGTAGAATCCCCATTGTGTTTAATGAAAATGATTTCAGGATCACTAAATGTAAATAAGGAACGAAACTTCTTTTCGGATGCCTCTTCGATCTCATCAATCAACAATACGATATCAAATTTCCTTTGATGAAATATTTCAATTGCTGTTTCATCATCCACTGTTCCGGTACTTTCCCATTTAGGATTTTCATTAATGAACCGGGATAATTTTTGTAATAAAACCGGATCACGTCCTATTGATAAAATCTGAATTTTTTCCATAATTTTTTATTTTATACCGATTATACATCCGTAACCTTGCCTACCGGCAGGCAGGTAGTCCAATTGAATTGAACTAAACGGCTGTTATATCGGCATTATACCATAAACATTTTGGACACTATAGAAATTATAAAAGGTATCAAATGTTCATGGGTACTTCCATCAATAAAAATTCGGCATCGCTTGTTGCTTTAATATTTACGGAATCTGTTTCCCAAATTCCGTAACCATCCCGTGTACTTAATTGCCGGCCATCTACTACAATATCTCCGCTTAATACAAAAATATATAATCCATTTCCTTTTTGCTTAAAATTATAATCTGCACTTACATCCTTATCAAACTTACCCAGATGAAACCATGCATTCTGATAAATCCATACGCCTTCATCATCGGGATCAGGTGAAATTATTTGTTGTAATTTATTATGCCTGTCGGCTTCATTCAAGGTAATCTGGTCATATCTCGGAGTCACATTTTTCTTATTGGGGAAAATCCAGATCTGCAAAAACTTTACCGGTTCATTTTTATTTTTATTGTATTCACTGTGCCTGATGCCGGTGCCAGCACTCATTACCTGTACATCTCCTTGTTTTATTATAGTGGTATTTCCCATGCTGTCTTTATGTTCCAGGTCGCCTTTCAATGGTATGGAAATGATTTCCATATTATCGTGGGGATGTGTCCCAAAACCCATTCCTTCACTTACGGTATCATCATTTAAAACCCGCAAAGCGCCAAAATGCATTCTCTCCGGATTGTGATAATTTGCAAAACTGAAAGTATGAAAACTGTTGAGCCATCCATGATCGGCATGGCCGCGGGTGGCTGCCTTATGAAGTATTGTCTTTGCCATAATTTATATTTTAATGATTTATGATTTTTTTTTATTCAGCAAAGTTCACCCAATAGCAGATTCTTGCCAATGATATAGGTTAAGAAAACCGGTTAATTTAAATTAAGAAAATAAAATTAAACTTGATCAAATGGGATTTTTTCAAATAAGAATCTTCGTTTTTTCTTTCTTTACCGGCAAGCGGTAATACCATTTAAAAGTTCAGGTTGCAACCCCTGTTTTGCAGGTTTTTTTTGTTACCAACACCATATTGTTTTATACACCTATTCGCTTAACTTTGCAGCCCTTAAACAGGAAAATTATGAGTGGTGCATTAAAAGAAGTAAGAAACCGCATAAAGAGTGTCCAAAGTACGCAGCAAATTACAAAAGCCATGAAAATGGTAAGTGCGGCTAAATTGAGAAGGGCACAGGACGCCATAATCCAAATGAGGCCTTATGCGCAAAAACTCCAGGAAATGCTTGGAAATATTGTAAGCAATTCTGATGGAGATACCAGCCTGGCACTTGCCCAACAAAGACCCATAGAAAAAGTTTTGATTATTGTAGTTACCAGCGACAGAGGTTTGTGTGGGGGATATAACAGCAATCTTATTAAATTAGTAAAACAGGATATCAAACAAAAATATGCTGCTCAGTTTGCCAAAAGAAATGTAGAAATTCTGCCGCTGGGGAAAAAAGGATATGAACATTTTTTAAAAAATAATTTTAAAGTAATTGATCGTTACTGGAGCATATTTTCCGAACTCAACTTTGAAAATGTAGTGGCAGCAGCAAAGTATGCAATGGATGCATTCGCTAAAGGAGAGATTGATGCCGTTGACCTGGTTTACAGCGAATTTAAAAATGCAGCTACACAGAAGTTTACATCCGAGCAATTTTTACCGGTTAAAAAATCAGAAAGCACAAAAGGAAATACAAAATCTGATTTTATTTTTGAGCCTGATAAAAGTGTTTTGCTACAGGAATTAATGCCTAAAATTTTAAATACTCAATTGTATAAGGCCATCCTTGATGCCCACGCAAGTGAACATGGCGCGAGAATGACAGCAATGGATAAGGCCACAGAAAATGCAAATGAACTGTTGAAATCATTAAAAATAAGTTATAACCGGGCAAGACAGGCAGCTATTACTACAGAACTTACGGAAATTGTGAGTGGGGCAGCAGCATTGCAGGGTTAATTATTTAATTAGCTGATTAGCCAGTCAGTTAATATTAGTCAATTGTATAATGGAGTTAAGTATTATCATCCCACATATTGAAGCTTTGGTATTTGCCAGTGATAAACCTTTGGCAACTAATGATCTTACAGAACTGCTAAACAATTCAATAGCCTTTATCGAAGACCGTGCTACGCCAGACCAGGTAGAGGCCGCTTTAAATGCTATCAATGAAAAATATAATTCTGAATTCTATGCTTTTGGCCTTGTGGAAAGCGGAGGCGGATGGCAATTTCTTACCAAGCCCGAGTATCACAAAACTGTTGCTCAACTGAATGGCGACAAATTTCTGAAAAAATTATCAGTAGCATCTATTGAAACGCTTTCAATCATCGCTTACAAACAACCGGTTACCAAATCTGAGATTGAGTTGATACGCGGTGTAAACTGTGATTATGCCGTTCAAAAACTTTTAGAAAAAGAACTCGTAGTAATTTCAGGAAGAAAAGAAGATGCCATAGGAAAACCGCTGATATATTCCACTTCCAAAAATTTTATGGATTATTTTGGAATTAATTCTGCCGATGACCTTCCTAAAATAAAAGAGATTTTGGACCAGGAGATAATAGAAGCAACAAAAATTGAAAGAAAGGAAAACGAAAATAAAGAAGCAGATAGTGAAAAGGAAAGTGCAGAGTTGATTATATCAGAAGAAGAAAATAAAGAAATAAAAGTAGCTGAAGTAACTGAAAAAATAAAAGAAGAAAATTAGATTTTTCTAAAAATAATTTATCTCTTTTCTAAAAAGAAATTTAAGTACAATCAGAATTTAAAAATTATTTTCATTTAATTTCTGATCTCTTTCTGCCTGATGTTTTAAAATATAAATAACCGCCTGTCAAATGTCTGAGTTACTATCACACGATCAACTTGTTGCTATTGCCGATGAATTTGGAACTCCTGTTTATATTTATCATGCAGAAAAAATCGCAGAACAATATAATAAACTGAAAAGTGCCTTTGCACAACAAGATGTAGCTTTTTTTTATGCCTCAAAGGCATTGACCAATATCAACATTCTCCGATATGTAAAATCCTTCGGGGCCAATGTGGACTGTAGTTCTATCAATGAAGTAAAGCTCGCCTTGCACGCAGGATTTTCACTGAAAAATATTTTATATACTTCCAACGGGATTGCTTTTTCTGAAATAGAAGAAGCTAAAGATCTGGGAGTACAAATCAATATTGACAGCCTTTCTAACCTGGAAAAGTTTGGTAAAAAATTCGGACATTCTTATCCTGCTGGTATCCGCCTACGGCCCAATATTTTAGCCGGCGGTAATCTCAAAATTTCAACAGGACATAATAAAAGTAAATTTGGTATCCCTGTGGACCAACTTGAGAAAATATTGGAGTGCATTGATGAAAATAATTTATTGATTAAGGGTTTGCACATACACACCGGAAGCGAAATTGTGGATACAGGTGTTTTTGTAAAAGGAATTGAAAAACTGTTTGACATAATTCCTCATTTCAAAGAATTGGAATTTATAGATTTGGGGGGCGGTTTTAAAGTTCCTTATAAGGAAGACGACTCAGAAACAGACATTTATTTGTTGGCGCAAAAAGTAAAAGAAGCTTTTGCAAATCATTACAAGCAGGGAGATAAACATTTGCAGATATGGTTTGAGCCGGGAAAATATTTAGTGAGTGAAGCCGGTTATTTTGTTACACAGGTAAATGTTTTAAAAGAAACCTCATCTGTTGTGTTTGCGGGTGTGAACAGTGGTTTTAATCATTTGATACGTCCTATGTTTTATGATGCGTATCATCGTATTGAAAATATCAGTAATGACAAAGCTGCTAAAAAAACCTATACGGTTGTAGGTTATATTTGTGAAACAGATACTTTTGCTACTGACAGAGAGATTGCAGAGATCAGGGAAGGAGACTATCTCGTGTTTTACAATGCGGGCGCTTATGGATTTGAAATGTCATCCAATTTTAATTCGCGCCTAAAACCTGCGGAAGTATTGGTAAAAAATGGAAAGCCGGTTTTGATAAGAAAGAAAGAAGTATTTGAAGACTTGCTGAGAAATCAGGTAGATTGATGGGTAATAAGGATTAGGGTTGAGTATTAAGATTTTTAATGATCGTTTCAGAAGATATTTTCATTCCCTGGTTATCGCATCGTTTTAAGTTAATATAATTTGAAAATTTTTAAATGAAAAAAGTTATCATCGTTGGGGGAGGAATTAACGGTCTTTGCGCCGCATATTATTTGCAAAAGAATAATCACGAAATCACAATAATTGACAGTGGCGATATTTCTAATAATTGCTCTTTTGGAAATATGGGTTTTTTATCGCCAAGTCATTTTGTGCCGCTTGCTTCTCCGGGTATTGTTTCGGAAGGATTAAAATATATGCTCAGTAGTACCAGTCCTTTTTATATAAAACCAAGGCTGAATCTGCCTTTCATTAAATGGGCATTACAATTTTATAAACATAGCAACCAAAAAACCGTTGAAAAAAATGCACCGTATTTGAGCGAATTGTTAAGACTGAGCCGTAGTCTTATGAATGAAATAAGAGATGAAATTGGGGATGTTTTTGAAATGGAACAAATCGGTTGTATGATGATGTGCCATTCGCAAAAGGCCTTTGAGGATGAAATAAAATTAGCAAAAGCGGCTAAGAAATTTAATCTTGAAGTGGAAATCCTGAATAGAGAAGAATTGCAAAAAAGGGAGCCTGATGTAGAGCTGGATATCTATGGCGCTGTTCTGTTTAAAGATGATGCACACATTCAACCGGGGGAATTTATGGTAGCTATGAAAAAGTTTTTGGAAAATAAGGGTATCAATTTTCAACTCAACACAACCGTTACCGGATTTAAAAAGGAGCATAAAAAAATAAAGGAAGTTATAACTGATAAAGGAGATTTTTCAGGGGATGAAATTATTTTAAGCCCCGGAAGTTGGTTGCCTCATTTGGCTAAAATGGCGGGTGTGCATTTACTGCTCGAAGGCGGCAAAGGATATAGTTATACTTATGATCATGTAGAAAAAAATATTAGATATCCTGCGATATTGGTAGATGGGCGTTGTGCCATCACTCCCTGGAAACATAAATTACGTATCGGTGGCACTATGGAATTCAGCGGTAACAATAATAAAGTTTTGATAAAGAGAATGGAAGGAATTTATAAATCGGTAAAACTATTCTACCCTGGATTAAAAATTGATTTTCCACCTGAAGAAAAAATATGGACAGGCCTTCGTCCGGTTTCCCCTGATGGGCTACCCTACATTGGTAAAGCAGAGAATTATGAAAACTTATTAATTTCCGGCGGCAATGCAATGCTTGGTATTTCCGAAGGAGCCGCTGCCGGCCTTATTATTAGTGACATTGTTGATAAAAAAAGCACGCCAATTGATATTAGCGCTTTTAAAGTGGGAAGATTTTAAAATAAGAAATGACACTATTTGTTTGCCTGCCGGTCAGCCTGCCTGTCCGGTAGGCAGGGTAGGTCTGTTGACTGTATGATTTTCCCTGGTATTTTATGATTGCCAGCCTCAGAAAATAAATTGATGAGTTGAAATAATTTCTTAAAAGGGACAACCGTCCAACCAAAATACAAAGTAAGAATCTATAATATTTGTTCTTTTACTGTGGAGTTCACTGATGCGGAGGAATATAAATCCTGGCTTAAAAAGTAATAAAACGAATTCAAAGAATTACAAAATAAAAATGTTTCGAGAATGAAATATCTGCATTTCAATAATTTTTGACCTTTCATTTGCATTGTCAAACAGCAATTCCATTTTCTTTCAGCACATTTTGGATTCTTTCATTCAATGGTTCATAATCAGTATAGCCGCGGGCAATCATATAAAATTTTGTATCGCTTAGTTGGATAAAAACGACAGGGAAGCCGGTTACATTTAATTGTTTACACAAAGCAAACTCATGATAAGCTTGTTCTTTATATTCCTTATCATCCATTTTCTCATAAAATTCTTCTGCGGGAATATTGTATTTTTCCAGCAGTAATCTGTACGCCTCATCATCGGTAAGATCACGGCCTTCGAAATGCAAAGCAAATTCTAAATCAGTTGCAAAACTTATTTGTTGTTCAGGATAATAATCTTTAAACACACAAAGTGCAATTGCCGGTTTTTCTGAATTGGGAAACCAATCGCTGGCATCAGGATGTTTGATGTGCCATAAATAATCTTCACCAAATTTTATTCCTGTAATTTCCTCCACTCTTTTATATTCGTCTTCAATATATTTTGCAGTAGCGCCTATGGATACAGGTTCATTAGGTAAGATCATTCCGCCCGAAAGAACTTCAAACTCAAGTTTATTTTTGTATTGGGAATTAATTTTTTTTATCACTTCGCTAAAGCCGTAGCACCAGCCGCAGTAAGCATCGTAACAGTAAATTAATGTTGTCATAATTTGTTTTTAATGTGCTTCCAGCCAGTTCTCTCCTACGCCCAACTCTGCTTCTACAGGCACATTATTAGGAAGTTTCATGGCATTTTTCATAGACTCCAGAATAATAGGTTTTAACTTTTCCAATTCATATTTGTATGCATCAAACACCAATTCGTCATGCACCTGCAAAATCATTTTTGATTTAAAA
>DASSHD010000265.1:0-2075 GCA_035693085.1 Hanamia sp.
GAAGATTTTACAGAAGAGCAAATCATGATACGTGATATGTGTCTTCAGTTTTTGAAAAGCGAAGTAATCCCTGTAATGGACCGTATTGATAAGGCCGAACCCGGGTTAATGCCCTCTTTGATGGAGAAGGCAGGCGAACAGGGGCTTTTGAGTATTTCAGTGCCCGAAGAATATGGCGGTATGGGAAAAGACTTTGTTACTTCAACTTTGGTCAGTGAAGCATTGGGCGGCGGCAATTCTTTCAGTGTGGCAGTAAGCGCTCATTCCGGAATCGGCACGCTTCCAATCTTGTATTTTGGCACGGAAGAACAAAAGAAAAAATATATTCCGAAACTGGCAACCGGCGAATGGAAAGGTTCTTATGGATTGACAGAACCCGGAAGTGGCAGTGATGCGCTGGGTGCAAAATCTACCGCAACACTTTCTAAAGATGGCAAATATTATATTTTGAATGGCCAAAAATGCTGGATTACGAATGGTGGTTTTGCAGATGTTTTTACCGTGTTTGCAAAAATAGACGGAGATAAATTTACTGCGTTTATCCTTGAACGTGGTATGGAGGGATTTACGCAGGGGCATGAAGAACATAAGATGGGAATTAAAGGTTCATCTACTGTACAATTGTATTTCCAGGATTGCAAAGTGCCTGTGGAAAATGTGTTAGGTGAAATTGGGCGAGGCCATATCATCGCATTTAATATTTTAAATATTGGAAGACTAAAATTAGATGCAGCAGCAAATGGTGGTTCCAAAACGGCTTTGAGCGAATCAATTAAATACGCCAAAACACGTGAGCAATTTAATATGCCTATCGCAAAATTTGGCGCCATAAAATATAAGTTGGCTGAAATGGCTATCAGGATTTATGCCGACGAAAGCGCTTTGTACCGCACTGCCAAATGGATTGATGAGAAAGAACACGAATTATTAGCTGCAGGCAAACCCTTTAATGAAGCGCTTCTCGGCGCGGCAGAAGAATTTGCCATTGAATGCGCGATATTAAAAGTACATGGAAGTGAGGTGTTGGACTATGTGGTGGATGAAGGCGTACAAATACATGGCGGCAATGGTTTCAGTGATGAATACAGCATCAGCCGGGCTTATCGCGATAGTCGTATCAACAGAATTTTTGAGGGAACCAACGAAATCAACCGCCTGCTTTCTGTGGACATGATGTTGAAGCGTGCGATGAAAGGGCAATTAGATTTGATGGGACCAGCAATGGCAGTGCAAAAAGAATTGATGAGCATTCCTGAATTTGGTGATGGAGAAGACAAACCTTTTGCAACCGAACTAAAAACGATTGCCAACATGAAGAAAAGCATATTAATGGTAGCTGGGGCGGCAGTGCAAAAACTAATGACAACGTTGAGTAAAGAACAGGAAATCATTATGAACATCGCAGATATGGCTATCAAAACCTTTGTCTCTGAAAGTATGTTGCTTCGTGTGATGAAAGCGGTGGAAAGAACCGGTGAAGAAAACAACAAGGTCCAATTAGCTATGCTTCATGTTTATCTCAATGATGCTGTAGATGCATTGGCAAAAGCTGGTAAAGAAGCCATCAATTCATTTGCCGAAGGCGATGAACAGAAAATGATGTTGCTTGGTTTGAAACGCTTTACTAAAACAGCGCCTTTTAATAGCAAAGATGCAAGAAGATTGGTAGCAGCGAAGTTGATTGAAGACGGGAAAATAGATTGATAAATTTTTATAAGAAAAAATTGGAACGTTTCACCCTCATAGAACTTTCTATGAGGGTGTTTTCTTTTAAATCAAAAATAGAAATCATCCTTATTAGTTGGTTTACTGGGCGTGTGAGCAATCTTTTTTATAATAAGTCTCAGTTTGAAATTTTTGATTTTACAGTTGTTCTATCTCCAATTAACAAAGATCTGCGTTACGGTAAAACACGCCTGTTACGATTCGGACAGAGATAACCTGGTCGGACGGGAAGTCGTTCTGGCGGGGTTTCGGCCAGGCGACAAATACATCAATTTATATTTTTAGAATACGCCGAACTTTTAAAAGATTGTAACAATAGATTCGTAATTTGAATAATGACATTTTCCAAA
>DASSHD010000266.1:0-6586 GCA_035693085.1 Hanamia sp.
ACAAACCCTAACAGCCATTGATAATAAAAAGCATCAGGTAAGATTGTTCTCAGGCTAAACAAACTACAAGAAGCCAATAGCTTCGGGTGATAAGCCTGCACTAACAACAGGATTTTTTAACCACGCAAAAAATAACGTACATACAAAAAAGGAAAACTGGAAAATACAAAACAGCCTCAAAGGCTGACAGGCGATGCATTGCCTAAACTTTGAAAGAGTATTCAAACTGAATAAATATATTTACTAACTGAATTGCTGTTCGAAGTGTTAGTACGACGATATAGTCCTTATCTTTACAAAATTGGGAGATCATACAATTATAATCAACAGGATACGGAAGATCTCATGCAGGAAAGTTTTATTGATGCTTATAAAAATCTCAGAAAGCTTATGGAAAGAAATAATTTTAAGACTTGGCTGATACGATTCATGATTAAAAAATGCAATAGAGCGAAACATAAAGATGCTTTTCGAAGAAAAGCTTTTCATAACAACTTTAAAAAAAAGTTATTGGTATCTTTTCAAGCCCAACGATATAGAAAAGATAATTGAAAACAATTATTTGAGAGTTTGATTAAATAAACTCTGAAGCAACTTCCTTCCAATTACGGGTTTGGGTTGAGAGGTTTGAATAATTAAAATACTTATACTGAACGACTATATGAATTCTGTGAAATTATCCTTAAACAAATATTTAGCTCTCTGCAGCATAGCACCGACTCTTTATTTTATGCAAAATTTAAGAGAAATATGAGTGCTAAAAATATGAGATCATTATTGATAGCTTTTTTTTTACTGATTTTATTATCATTCTCTCAGGACGGTTTTTCGCAACAAAAAACTACTACATCTAAGAATACAGATGAATCATTTGATCCTACTACAGCAATCCTGCATCATGTGCAGGATGCTTATGAATTTCATTTTTTTACAGCAGGTAATGTTCATGGTTCTATATACCTGCCTGTTATCTTATATTCTCCTCAAAAAGGATGGTCGTTTTTTTCTTCTAAAAGATTTGGCTATGATCGCGATGAAGTGTATGATGGTTACCGGCTTAAAAATGAGAATAAAATAGTTCCGGTAAACGATGGTGTACAGGTGTATGATTTTTCAATAACAAGAAATGTAATCCAGACTTTTCTTGCGCTGGCGTTGTTCACTTTTTTTATGATAAAAATCGCCAATAAATATAAGAAAGGTTACGGAGTAGAATCAGCGCCATCAGGGGCACAAGGGTTTATGGAACCGATCATTATCTTCATAAGAGACCAGGTAGGAAAAGTAAATTTGGGGAATAGATGGGAAAGATATATGCCTTATTTACTCACGTTATTTTTCTTTATTTTAATTAACACCCTTTTTGGGATGATTCCCGGCGCGGCAAATGTTTCAGGAAATATCGCTTTTACTTTTATTCTGGGTATCATTTCGTTGATAGTAATACTTTGCAGCACTACTACTCATTTCTGGAAAGAAATTTTATGGCCAAAAGATGTGCCCTTCCTGGTAAAGTTGATTTTAGTACCGGTAGAGCTTTTTGGAGTTTTTGTAATAAAACCCGGCGCTTTAATCATACGTCTTTTTGCCAATATGGTGGCGGGGCATATTATTATTTTGAGTTTCATTTCCCTCATTTTTATTTTCGGGGCAATGAATACATCGGCTGGTTGGGGATTCTCGCCATTTTCAATTCTGTTTGCGGTATTCGATTATTTTATAGAAATACTGGTCGCATTTATCCAGGCATTTATTTTTACAGTTCTCACTGCCATATTTATTGGCCAGGGCTTTGAAGGAAGCGACCATGATGTACCGCACAAAAATCACATTAAAGAATTATAATAACAATTTGATCCATTTGTTGGGTTTGAAAATTAATAGGACGGTTTCTTGAAGCGTTCTTATAGGGAATTGCATTTACAAAAAATTGATGGCGTGTTTTTCAGGCTTTTACTGACACGACTGTTTTATCTTTCCTTACTGCTTTATCAACTAATTTATTTAAAGTAAGCCCCTGGACAACCACAGAAAATATTACTACAAAATAACAACAGGAAAGAATAACCTGACGATATGGAGAAAAAGGAAGAGATAGCGCCATCGCTATAGATATGCCGCCGCGAAGGCCGGCCCACGTGAGAATAGAAAGATTTACCAGGTTCACTTTACGTAATTCAAAAAATGCAATTAATGATACACTAATCATTCGTGCAATCAGGATAATCACAATCGATATAATACCTATCAGCCAGTAATGGTTTAGGAATGGTAATATCAAAAGCTGCAGCCCTATCATTACAAAAAGAATTGTGTTGAGTATTCCATTCAACAATTGCCATATCCGATTTAGAAACCGGGTAGCCTCATGATCTTTACCAAAACTATTATTCCCTACTACCAACCCTGCTACCACTGCCGATAAAGGTATTGATGCATCAAACTTATGGGCTAATACTGAAATACCCAGCACTACTGCAAGAGAAATTAAAAAGATGGTTTGAAATTCTTTTATAGACCTGATAAGCCGATAAGCGATGAAACCCATTGCCAACCCGATCACAACTCCGCCAATTACCTGCGTGCCGAATGAATGCAATGTTTGAATTACAGAAATTCTGTTAGTGGGTTGTTTTGTAATACCCAACATCGTTACAAAGAGAATGAGCCCAACCGCATCATTAAACATGGACTCTCCAGAAATAATGGTTGCTAACTTTGGGGGAATTCTTGATTTTGTTATAATAGCCCCAACAGCAATTGGATCAGTAGGTGAGATAAGAGCGCCAAAAACAAAACAATAGATAAGAGGAATGTCAATATGCAAAAAATAAGCCGCTCCAAATAGTAAGCCGCCAAATACACCAGCAGAAGCCAATACGCCGAGTGTGCTCAAAATCAATACGGGCCTTCGTAATGCTTTTAGCTTTTGATAATCGAAGTGCAGAGCGCTGGCAAAAAGCAAAAAGCCCAACATTACGTGCAGCAATACTTCAGAAAAATTAATGTTATGAGCAAGTATCGTAAGCAGGTTAGTTTTTGCGTAACCTATTCTGCCGATTATTAAAACAACAATAGATGCCACTACTGACATCGTCATCACCCCTATTGGCTCCGGTAACTTTACAAACCTTTCATTCATATATGAAAAACCAGCGCTGATAATTATGAGGATTGTTATAATGAAAAGTAGGTCCAAGTATATTGTTATAATTTGAAATGAACTACAAACTTACTGCCAGTAATTTTCAAACCATTTTATGTTAGTCGTCCATAGAAGCATATCGTCGCGATAAACGAAACCTTTTCAAAGAGATGCCTTAAGAATTTTTATTTATCCGTCCTGTTACATCAACAACGTGGATGATGTTTTAAAAACTGGTTTAAGTTATTTTTTGACTCCCGAATTTATTCATTTTTAAAAAAATAGTAACGGTTAGAGTAACTACTTTATTTGTATTTCCTGGAACATCTCTGGCATTCTTTTTGAGAAACTTTTTATTTTAAAACATCTCCTTAGGAATTAAAAGACAGGAATAATTAAGAAGACAATCACATTCCAAGTATTCCAATTTTACCTCTTGGTCATGACAATTTTATCAAGTTAATAGCATTGAAGTTAAAGGCCTGTTGACGGGTGGTTTGCTATAACAAAATTTAAAAAATTAAATGCTGAGTTTTTATGAGAACGAATAAAAATAAAGTATCGCAATTAAATGTCAGGATGTGATGCCACGGTGATAAAATGAAATATAATAGTTGGCTCAAAAATAAAAAGAAACGAAAAAATCAGAAAATCATTTAAAAAATATGAAATGGAAACTTTAATCAATCCCAAAAAGAATATTAAAAAAGAAAATACATTATCACCTGAATTATTAAAGAAAATAAATGCTTACTGGAGGGCAGCGAATTATCTTTCAGTTGGCCAGCTTTACCTGCATCAAAATCCACTGCTTCGCGAACCGCTCAAAATTGAACACATAAAGAAAATGCTACTCGGGCATTGGGGAACTACACCTGGTCAAAATTTTATTTACGCCCACTTGAATAGGGTTATAAAAAAATACGATCTTGACATGATTTATATTTCCGGCCCCGGACATGGTGGCCCCGCATTGGTAGCAAATACTTATCTCGAAGGAACTTACAGTGAAATATATCCCAACATTAGCCAGGATGAATCCGGACTTAAAAAATTATTTATACAGTTCTCTTATCCCGGTGGAATTTCAAGCCATGTATCACCCCAGACTCCGGGATCTATTAACCAGGGAGGGGAACTCGGATATTCGCTCAGTCATGCATTTGGAGCCGTATTTGATAATCCTGATTTGATAGCGGCGTGTATAGTTGGAGATGGCGAAGCGGAAACCGGCCCTCTTGCAACTGCATGGCATTCTAATAAATTTTTGAATCCTGCAACTGATGGAGCGGTGCTTCCTATCTTACACTTGAACGGTTATAAAATAAGTAATCCAACACTGTTAGCCCGCATATCACATGATGAGTTACAAAAACTGCTCGAGGGTTACGGATGGACTCCCTATTTTGTTGAAGGCAATGAACCTGAAAAAATGCATGAGGCAATGGCCTCCACACTTGACACCGTAATTGAACAGATAAAACAAATACAACAGGATGCAAGAAAGAATGGTAATCTTACAAGACCTTTTTGGCCAATGATAGTTTTGAAAAGCCCGAAAGGATGGACAGGCCCAAAGTATGTTGATGGTGTAAAAATTGAAGGAACTTTTCATTCGCATCAGATACCATTGGCAGTTTCAACTACTACTCCTCCGGAACATCTTGCACAGTTAGAAAGCTGGATGAGAAGCTACAAACCTGAAGAACTTTTTGATAAAGACGGGCGTTTAATTCCAGAACTTGCTGAGCTGGCACCAAAAGGTGATAAGCGCATGGGATCAAATCCTCATGCCAATGGTGGTATTTTATTACGTGATCTTCAAATGCCTGATTTCCGGACTTATGCTGTAAAGGTTACCCAACCTGGTATAGAAGGCGAAGGTAGTGCGCATGTGGTTGGCAGGCTTTTGCGCGATGTAATCAAATTAAATCTGAAACAAAGAAACTTCCGGGTTTTTGGTGCTGACGAAACAGCTTCCAATCGCCTTGAAGCGGTTTTTGAAACTACTAACCGGCAGTGGTACACTGAAACTATAAAAACAGACGAATTTCTTGCGCCCGAAGGGATGGTAATGGAAATGCTTAGTGAACATCAGTGTGAAGGATGGCTGGAAGGTTACCTGCTCACAGGAAGACATGGATTATTCAACACTTATGAAGCTTTTGTACATATTGTAGATTCCATGTTTACTCAACATGCCAAATGGCTGGAGATGTGTTTAAAATTACCCTGGAGAAAAACAATTTCCTCCTTGAATTACCTGTTGACCTCTACCGTATGGCGGCAGGATCATAATGGATTTACACACCAGGATCCAGGCTTTATAGGCCATGTATTGAATAAGAAGTCAGAAGTCGTCCGGATATATCTTGCTCCCGACGCTAATTGCCTGTTGTCAATAATGGATCATTGTTTGCGCAGCAGAAATTATGTGAATGTAATAATAGGAGGGAAACATCCTGCACCACAATGGCTCACCATGGAACAGGCTGTAGAACATTGTACACAGGGAATAGGCATTTGGCAATGGGCCAGCAACGACCAGGGTGCAGAACCCGACGTGGTGATGGCTTGTTGCGGAGATGTACCTACACTGGAAACACTAGCAGCGGTTTCTATACTTCGGGAACATTTGCCCGAAATAAAAATACGTGTTATTAATGTGGTTGACCTTCTCAAACTGGAAAAACATTCAATAAGTTCACATGGTCTTAATGATGCTGATTTTGATTCATTATTCACCACAAATAAGCCGGTTATTTTTGCTTTTCATGGTTATCCACTGGCAGTTCATCGTTTAACTTACAACCGTAAAAACAATAACAATATTCATGTTCACGGTTATAAAGATGAAGGGTCGGTAACTACCCCCTTTGACATGCCGGTACAGAATGAGCTAGATCGGTTTCACCTTGTGATTGATGTTATAAACCGGTTGCCTCAAACCGGAACAAAGGGGACTTATTTGAAGCAAGAGCTTCAAAATAAATTAGTAGAACATAAACAATACATTCATAAATATGGTGAGGATATGCCGGAAGTCCGCAATTGGAAATGGAAAAAATTAAACAAATGAAAATAAAAGAACTTAACGATGTTGCCAATGCAATGATGTCCAAAGGCTTGCTGGCAATGGATGAAAGTATTGGCACGTGCAATAGACGTTTTGCAGATTTGGGTATTCCGCAAACAGAAGAGTATCGCAGGAATTATCGCGAATTATTGGTGACCACTCCTGATCTCGGATCATGTCTCAGTGGAGCTATATTGAGTGATGAAACGATCCGGCAGCATAAATCAGATGGAACTTCTTTTGTAGAAGTTCTTACCCAATCGGGGATAATTCCGGGAATTAAAGTAGATAAAAGTGCAAAAGATATGGCAGGTTTTCCTGGTGAAAAAGTTACAGAGGGACTGGATGGCCTGCGCGAACGACTC
>DASSHD010000267.1:0-2355 GCA_035693085.1 Hanamia sp.
TGATCTTTCATATCTTCTTCCATCAATAACCTTTTTCTTTCAAGTCTTCTGATAGCAATAGAAAGATCACGAGTAGTTAAAATCGTGTCAGAGTTTTTTTCAATAGTATCATAGTTATTCATTTTCTGAAAATTTATCATCCTGTGTTAGATCCAATAATTCTTTGACGATTTTATCACTCACAGCGGTTTTTACAAATTTGTTTCTGCCGGAATAGAAAATGAGTCCAATGACAATGTAAACGCCTGCCATTATAAAAAACCCCAAATACAACTTTCCTAACCATGCTCCTAATAACAAAGCAAGTCCCATTGTAACGCAAAAAAGTACAAGGGAAGAAATTACAATTAAAATGACCGAAACCATTAAACCAGATAAAGTCCCTGAAACTTTCTTTATAGTTTTTAATCTTAAAAGTTCTAACCTTATATTTCCATAATCCTTCAGTTTGTCAAATAGCTCCTCTATACTGGTTGGTTTATTATCCATGTTTATTAATTTTTCCCCCGCAAATTTTCAAAAAATTGAATCTTAAGAATTGATGGGTGAAGGATTTCTAACATCATTTTTCATGGCATTAGCTTTTTCTTTCGCCTGGTGCACCATGTCTTTTCCCATGTCTTTTCCTTCAGAAACAAGGTGAGATAATTTCTCTTTTGCTGCATCGTATTTATCAGAAATCGTGTCTGCAAATTCATTGTATTTGCTTTTTACGGTTCCTGCTACGTTAGATCCCTTTTCTGCAATTTTTCTTCTTGTTTCTGTGCCTTTATCCGGCGCGAATAATATTCCTAATACTACTCCGGCAGCGGCTCCTGCCAAAACGCTTGCTAAAATTTTTCCTGAACTCATAGTTGTACTTTTTAAAATTTAATAAATTGTTTTTAAACTATCTAAAGATACAAAATACTGCCAATAAATCCACAAAAAAAATGATTGACTGTAATCCTTTGCTGTTCACAGTTTTAGCAATACCTGCTATTTTTTGCACGAATTTTTGCAGAATAAAGATGAGTAAAAATTTGCCCATAATGTAGAAGAATTTTATAGAAAAACTCCCCCTGATATTTTCTTATAATTTAATAAATGAAGATTATTTTCATTTTTGATTTGCACCAAATCCGATTATTCTTTTTGGCATATTATTTTGGTAATAAATTTATCTCCTTATTTCATCTTTAAAATCAATTAAAAGAAATAAAAAAACAGCGAAAGTAATCTGATAACAGATATGAACAAATTTAAAATAGAAAAATTCATTCCTTTATTTTTATCACTTGTTATTTTGACAAGCAGTTGCCGTGCTATTGCGGGTATTTTTAAAGCCGGAGTTTGGGTAGGCGTTATTGGGGTTGTGATCCTTGTTGCCATCATTCTAAGGATAGTCAGTAAAATGAAAAAATAGTTAAAATAAGAATAATTCAAACTATTAATTTGATAATAATTTACATTTAGTAATTGTTTGGTTTAGAGAACTTATCGCCGATATGTAAAACTTAGTAAAAGGTTCGATTCTGATACTTGCCTGCAAGGGCTATCCTGTTTTTACAAAATAACAATTTAATAACCCCCAAAGAAATTGATGATAAAAAATTTTGCAAATAGAATATCCAACAGAACAAGAATTGGCTTTTTTGCGGCTCTTTTTCTTTTATTCCTTTCTTATATTCTTACCTATATCTCTACACGCAAAGTGATTGCACAGGATTTCTGGATCAATCATACCAATGAAGTAATTCATGGACTTGATAATATTAACGGTTTCATTACTGAAGCGGAATCTACTTATAGGGGATATCTTCTTTCTAATGATGAGAAAATTTTGAGTGCTTATGACAAAAGTATTCAGAAAACAGACAGCGCATTTGACAAAGTAAGATTATTAACCAGGGAAAATCAAAGCCAGCAAAAGAACCTGGACACATTACATTATTTAATAGACCGGAAATTTTTATGGAATGAAGATGTAATATCCCAATATTCGCGTACAAATAAAACTTTAGCTTTTTTTTTGAATGGGAGCAAACTGAACCTGGCAGCTATAGTTGATATCAGGAATCAAATAAATAAAATGAAAGCAGAGGAAAAAACCATGTTAGTGAAAAGATCAAAGATGGCTTTTGAATATTCGGGGCTGATAAATATACTGAATGTTATTTCTATTATCATTGCCGTTTTGCTTACCTTTTATTCTCTCATCGTTTATAATAAAGAGAATAGGGCTAAACGTAATGCTGCTAAAAAGGCTGACCAATACCGGGAACAATTACAAAGCAGGGTGCAACAGTTGGCCGAATTAAATACTGAATTAATAGAATTACGAAGCCAGGAAAAATATGCAGTAACCGGGAGAAT
>DASSHD010000268.1:0-5140 GCA_035693085.1 Hanamia sp.
TGCAATCCGGTTAATTGAATTTTATTTTCCAGGATTAATTTTGCAGCTATGCCCAGCGGTAATCCTACTGTTTTTGCCATAGCGGTATGAACCTGGTCTTCGCCTTTTACAATCAGGCAACTTTTTACTTTTTTATTTTTATCATTGAAAGAGTATTCAATTTCATGCAACATTACGATCATGTCTTTATCTTCCGGGTTCATCACTAAATTCTTTTCTAAAAGATATTGCAGCAGTAAAGACGAATTAGGAATTTCCAGAGGAATTTTTTTTACTTCATTCAATCCAAGAAAATTTATTTGTTCTGAAAATTCAGAATTGAAAAAATCATTTTCATTCAAAACATGTTTATTTGGCGAAGCATATTTTTCTTTCTTTAAAAGAAACCAATCAGAAAAAGTTTTACAATTTTTAATTTCTTCATGATCATTTTTATTGGTAAGATCCAGTTTTATAATCTTATTCCATCCACGGCAAAAAGAAGGGTAACGTAATGTAGTTCGCATAAAAGTTTTTATATCATGCAACTGATATGTATCAATATAGGAGAGGGAATTCCTGTTAGCATACCAGGCCAAAGGAAAAAGCCCGGGCACATCTACTACATTATTTTCATCATCAAAAATTTCAGAATAAGGAACTTCGATTGTTTTTCTGTCATCACGGTAAATAGCTCCTGCACTTCCTGCCATTACTACATTAGCCGGATTCCATGTTATTTTATAATGCCAGGGATTATCATCGCTTTCAGGAGAAACCAGACCACCACAGTGAGATTTGAATGAAGTGATTTTTCCGCCATTTGCTTTAATATCATCAATCATTTTCATCGCGCTGATATGATCTATACCGGGATCTAATCCCATCTCTCCAAGAAAAATTAATCCTTTTTTATCTATCTCATTTTTAAGAGATTTTATTTTTTCATCAATATAGGAAGCGGTTAAAAGATTCTTTGAAAAAGTCACACAATCTTTGGCTACTAAAAAATGTAAACCGGGTGGAAGCATAGAAATTACCATGTCAACTTTAGAAATATATTCATGTCGTTTCTCTTCATTACTTACATCAAATGAAAGTGCTTCTGCAGAAGTAAAATTTTTTGTTTTTGATTGAGCCAGTAAAAGATTAGAATCACAAACAAGCAATTTCCAGTTATTTTCATCACTACAATTTCCAAGGTAATCAATCAGGCAGGTGGCAGATTTCCCGGCACCAAATAATAATATCGTCTTCATTGAGCGAAATTAAACCAAATAGAAATTTTGAATAAAAAATAAAAAAGTATAATTAGGAGGATTATGTAGTAAACAAACAAATAACACTGATTTTTATTAAGGAATTGAAATAGTATAACCCCCTTCCGAACTATATCAGTCTGTGGGGCAATAAACCTATTAGCTAATTACCAATCACCCAATTTACATATCCACATTTTTGCAAAAAAATGGTGAAAAATATATGCCAAATCTTACATTTTTGTAAGGAAAAACGATCTTTAAAAAGTATATTTGCCGATAGTAAAAAATTATGGAAACAATAGAAGGAGAACTGCCGGAAAATGGCCAACCAAGAGGGAGAATTATTCCTATAAATATCGAAGAAGAAATGAAGTCCGCTTATATTGATTATTCAATGAGCGTGATAGTAGGCCGGGCATTACCAGATGCACGCGATGGCTTGAAACCGGTACATCGCCGTATATTATACGGGATGTATGAAATGGGAAATACGTACAATAAGCCTTATAGAAAATCTGCCCGCATCGTGGGTGATGTGATGGGTAAATACCATCCTCATGGCGATTCGTCAATTTACGGAACTATTGTGCGAATGGCACAGGACTGGAGCATGAGATATACTCTTGTTGACGGACAGGGTAACTTTGGTAGCCAGGATGGAGATGAACCTGCTGCCATGCGTTATACTGAGGTGCGATTAGAAAGAATTGCTGAAACGATGCTGGAGGATATTGAAAAAGAAACCATTGACTGGCAATTGAATTATGATGATACCACCAATGAACCAACGGTATTGCCTACACGAATACCGCAATTACTTTTGAATGGTGCAAGCGGTATAGCTGTGGGTATGGCTACCAATATGCTTCCTCACAATCTTAATGAAGTAATAGATGGTTGTATAGCTTTTGTAGATAACAGGGAAATCACCATTGATGAAATTATAAAAATAATGAAAGCACCCGATTTTCCTACCGGAGGTATTATTTACGGTTATGATGGAGTGAAGCAAGCTATGCACACCGGAAGAGGACGATTGGTACTTCGCGGGAAAGTAAACGTGGAAACCACTAAATCCGGCAAGGAAAAAATTATAATTACTGAAGTTCCTTACCAGGTTAACAGGGATACACTTACAGAAAAAATAGGCCATCTTATTAATGAAAGAGTGATTGAAGGAGTTTCGGATGTAAATAATGAAAGCAATAATAAAGAAGGAACCCGGATTGTTGTGGACCTAAAGAAAGACGCTATCTCCCAGGTAGTGATCAATCATTTATACAAGCACACAGAATTGCAAACCTCTTTCGGAATCAATAACGTGGCGCTCGTACACGGAAGGCCCAAAGTATTAAATATAAAAGACCTCATCCGTGAATTTGTAGATTTTCGCCATGAGGTTGTGATCAGAAGAACCAGATTTGAATTAAAGAAAGCAGAAGAAAGGGCACATATTTTAGAAGGATTTTTGATCGCACTCGATCATCTGGATGAAGTGATAAAACTCATAAGGGCTTCATCCACCCCCGATATTGCAAAAGATGGTTTGATCACCAATTTTGGGATGAGTGAAATTCAGGCAAAAGCTGTACTGGAACTTAGATTGCAACGCCTTACCGGAATGGAAAGGGAAAAAATAAGAGATGAACATGCAGAAGTAATGAAACTTATTGGCCGGTTGAAAGAGATTCTTGGCGATGAAGGTATCAGGTTCGGTATTATTAAAGATGAACTAAAAGAGATCAAAGAAAAGTATGGCGATGTCCGTAAGTCAGAAATAGTTTACCTGGCCGATGAAATGAGTATTGAAGACCTTATAGAAGAAGAAGATGTGGTGGTTACTATTTCTCATTTAGGCTATATCAAGAGAACCTCCGCTACAGAATATCGCCAACAACGGCGTGGTGGCCGTGGAGCACGTGGGAGCAGTACACGCCAGGAAGATTATATTGAACAATTATTTGTAGTATCTACACACAATACTTTATTATTTTTCACAGAAAAAGGAAGATGTTTCTGGCTGAAAGTATATGAAATTACAGAAGGCGATAAGCAAAGCAAGGGAAGGGCAATTCAGAATTTAATTCAGATACCTGCCGATGATACGGTGCGAACTATTATTTCTATAAAAAATCTTCAGGACGAAGAATATATAAATAATCATTTTATTGTACTTTGTACCCGAAAAGGAATTATCAAAAAAACCAGGGTTGCTGATTTTTCAAGACCAAGGCAAAATGGTATCAATGCCATAACAATTAATGAAGGCGATCATCTGCTGGACGCATGCCTTACTGATGGAAACCAACAGATAATGATGGCAGTAAAAAGTGGCAGGGCGATCAGGTTTCCTGAAGAAAAAGTAAGGCCAACAGGCAGAGGAGCAATAGGAGTTTTTGGGATTTCTGTGGATACTGAAAATGACGAGGTTATTGGTATGATTTGTGTAAATATTAATGACCCCGAAGTAAGCATCATGGTAGTAAGTGCAAAAGGCTACGGTAAAAGAACAGCCGTAGAAGAATACAGAATTACCAACAGAGGCGGCAAAGGAGTAAAGACTATTAATGTTACAGAAAAAACCGGTGAACTGATCGGGCTTCTAAATGTTAATGAAAAGCAAGATTTGATGATCACATGCAAATCGGGTGTAACTATTCGCACTTCAATTGCATCTATCAGGGAAGCAGGAAGAGCCACACAAGGTGTAAAACTGATCAAGCTCGATGATGGAGATGAAATAGCTGCAATTACTAAATTGAATGATAATGAGATGGAGGAGGAGGAAGAAGATAAAGAGGAAAATAAAACTATTGAAGAAAATTTGGAGATTGGAAAGAATGAAATTGGTATGGAAGATAGTGAAAACAACAGTGATGATGAAATTTCAAATGGCCCTGAAAAAGAATCTGAAAATCAATAAATAAACAATAAATATTAAACACATGAAAAGAATAGTTTTACCGCTTTTGTTTACATTTCTTACCATTCTTACTTTTGGGCAGGATAAGGATATTAAGAAAATCACTTCTTTGGTCAATGATAAAAAATATGATGAGGCCAAAACTCAAATAGATAATATACTTGCAAAGGACCCTAATAATACAGAAGCCCTTTATCTGAAAAGTAAAGTAGATGTATCATTAGCAGATGCCATTGCTGAAAAAGGCCCCCTGACTGGAGATCCTTATGGAGAAGCTTATGACGCATTCAAAAAAGCAATTGCAGATTCTACGAATCCTAAATTAACGCTAATGGTAATAAAAGATAATTACCAACCTATTTTTGGCGTTTATTCGGGATATTTTGCCGAAGGTGCAAAAGCATTTAATGACGCGGCTCCCAAAGGAGATACGGCAGGTTTTGCAAAAGCTATGAATTTGTTTATTAAGGCAGATGACGTAGGGCAATACATAGCAGAGCACAAATGGGCCAACATTGGAAAGGTGGATACTACTTTAGTGCTTAACATTGCGAAGGCTGCTCTGAATGCTAAAAAGGATAATATAGCCCGCAAATATTTTAAAGAAATAGCTGATGCTCATATTGATGGTTTACATAATGCAAAAGATTCTGCTGATCCGGCTTACGAATTACCGTATCAATGGCTTACACTGGATTATAAGCAAGCAGGAGACTCCGCAAATATGGTGAAATATGCAACACTTGGTAAAGAATTATATCCGAAAGAAGATTATTTTGATTTTGTAGAAATGGATTATTACAGAGAACACGATAACAAACCTGCATTATTCAAAAAATATGACGAAGTAACCGCCAGACATCCGGATAGTTTGCGTTACCATCTTAACTATGCAACAGAAATATTCAGCTACGTATATAATAGTGACGAGGGTACCGTGATTAAAGACAAGGATGCTTTATTAACTACTTTAAAA
>DASSHD010000269.1:0-4261 GCA_035693085.1 Hanamia sp.
AAAGGCAATCACTCCTTTTAATTATACGGGAATGAATAACGGATTCTAAATATAAATACCTGTTATTTGTTGATTTACTGCAAAATCATTTTCATTTAATTCGTGAAAATTTTTGTAATTCCCGCCTGAAAGTCTTCATTCGGACAGGCGTAGCTAAAAGAATTTACTTGTTTTCACTTATGTATCTCACTCGTAAAATGAAATTCAATATCAGGATTATTAGTGCGTTCGGTATTTAAAAACCATTCGCTTTGTGCGAGATAAACGAGAAAACCATCTTTGTCTTCAGCGATATTTCCCGATTTGAATTTTATAAATTCATCAAGTTTTTTCGGGTCTTTTGAAGTGATCCAGCAAGCTTTATAATAAGGCAGTGAATTGAGTTGAACAGAAGCTCCGTATTCATGCAAAAGACGATATTGAATGACTTCAAATTGCAATTCTCCCACACAGCCAATGATCTTTTTATTACCTCCAAATTGAGTAAATAATTGCGCCACACCTTCATCAGTTAATTGCAACAATCCTTTTTCAAGTTGCTTTGTTTTCATTGGGTCTTTGTTCACTACTTCTTTAAATATTTCAGGAGAAAAAGAGGGAATGCCGGTATAGTAATAATCTTCCCCTTCTGTAAGTGTATCACCAATTTTAAAATTTCCGGTATCGAATAGACCTACCACATCGCCAGGATAGGCCGATTCAATAATATCTTTATCTCTTGCCAGAAAAGTATAAGGATTACTAAACCTAACGTTCTTGCTTAGACGCACATGATGAAAATATTTGTTGCGTTCAAATTTCCCGGCACACACCCTTAAAAAAGCGATCCGGTCGCGGTGGCGTGGATCGAGGTTAGCATGTATCTTAAAAATAAATCCGCTGAATTTATTTTCTGCAGGTTTTACTACGCGCGTGGTTACTTCCCTTTGCTGTGGCAATGGCGCTATTTGTATAAATGTTTCAAGCAACTCCTTTACACCAAAATTATTGATGGCGCTGCCAAAAAAAACCGGTGCAATTTCCCCTTCGAGATAAGGCTGTTTGTCAAATTTTCCATAAACACCTTCTATTAATTCCACATCTTCTCGTAATTGTGCGGCATCTTTAGCTCCTATTTTTTCCTCTACTATTTTGTCAATAATATTTTCTATTGGAACATCTTCTTCTGTTGTTTTTTGGTTAGGAGTAAATAATAAAAGATTTTTTTCAAATAAATTATAAACGCCTTTAAATTCTTTCCCCATACCAATAGGCCAGCTCAAAGGGTGTAATTGAATGTTTAATTCAGACTCTATTTCATCTAAAAGATCAAAAGGATTTTTCCCATCCCGATCCAGTTTATTCACGAAAACTATTACCGGCGTATTCCGCATACGGCAAACCTCCATCAATCTTTTGGTTTGCTCTTCCACTCCCTTTACAGAATCTATTACAAGCACCACACTATCAACGGCAGTTAATGTTCTGTAAGTATCTTCTGCAAAATCTTTGTGGCCGGGCGTATCCAAAAGATTGATTAAAATATTTTTATACTCAAAGCTCAATACAGATGTAGCAACAGAAATTCCACGCTGCCTTTCTATATCCATAAAATCAGAAGTAGCGTGCTTTTTTATTTTATTACTTTTTACCGCTCCTGCAGTTTGTATAGCGCCACCAAATAATAAAAACTTTTCTGTAAGTGTGGTTTTCCCGGCATCCGGATGAGATATGATTGCAAATGTCCTGCGCTTCTTTATTTCGTTAACCAACTTGTTGTTTACTTCCGCCTGCATTGTTATCTTAAAAAATTTTGGTTGCGAAGTTAAGTTAATTCGGTAATTGGCTAATATGCCAATGCGCTAATTTGAAAATGTAAAAATCGCAGTAAATAAACAAATAATATAGATTCTGGTTTTCTTACTTTCCAAAAGTTTTGTTCGATGCCAGAATAAAAATGAATGTTGTAACTTTTGGAAAGTTGGATGGCTTCTTTATTTAGCTCAAGATTCTTAAAGAAACTTTCCAAAAGTTTCACCTTAGCGAATTAACTTACTTTTGCAATACTTAAAAAATAGTTAATGGAATTCAAATTATCGGAAGAGCAATTGATGATAAGACAGGCAGCACGTGACTTTGCCAATAATGAATGTTTGCCAGGCGTGATAGAGCGGGATGAACATCAAAAATTTCCTTACGACCAGGTAATGAAATTAGCCGACCTGGGATTTTTGGGAATGATGATAAGCCCCAAATATGGAGGCGCGGGTTTAGATGCAATCAGTTATGTATTGGCAATGGAAGAAATAAGTAAAGTGGATGCGAGTACAAGTGTTTGCATGAGCGTAAATAACAGCCTTGTGTGTTATGGCCTCGAAGCATTTGGTTCTGAAGAACAAAAGGAAAAGTATTTGATACCATTGGCGCAAGGAAAAAAAGATGGAAAATTATATATTGGCGCGTTTTTATTGAGTGAGCCGGAAGCTGGTAGCGACGCCACTTCGCAGAGAACTACTGCAGAAGATAAAGGTGATCACTATATAATCAACGGCGTAAAAAACTGGATCACTAATGGAAATACTGCATCGGTATATTTGGTAATGGCTCAAACCCATCCTGAAAAAAAGAGCCACGGTATTAATACATTTATTGTAGAAAAAAGCTGGCCGGGTGTACAAGTAGGAGCAAAGGAAAATAAGATGGGAATTCGCGGAAGCGATACGCACAGCATTTCATTTACTGATGTGAAAATTCCCAAGGAGAACCGCATTGGTGAAGATGGTTTTGGTTTTAAATTTGCAATGCAAACACTTTCCGGTGGTCGCATTGGCATTGCATCACAGGCCCTGGGCCTTGCATCAGGCGCTATGGAACGATCAATCGAATATAGTAAAGAAAGAAAAGCTTTTGGCACAGAGTTAAAAAATCACCAGATCATTCAATTCAAAATTGCCGATATGGCCACAAGAATTGATGCAGCGAGATTACTTTGTTTCCGCGCAGCATGGCAAAAAGATAAAGGTGAAGACTATACTGAAAGTGCCGCAATGGCAAAAGTTTTTGCCAGCGAAACTGCTATGTGGGCTACTACCGAAGCAGTGCAAATTCATGGCGGATACGGCTATGTAAAAGAATACCATGTAGAAAGAATGATGCGCGATGCGAAGATCACACAGATATACGAGGGTACGAGTGAGATGCAGCGGATCGTGATAAGCAGAGCGATACTAAAGTGATGAGGAACTACTAAATGAAAATCCCGGTTATTCCTTCGTTTACTGGAAAAATAATTTTGCATTATATCTACTTCATCCTTCTAATTCGCACTATAGAAATGTAACAAAGAATCACAAATAAAATAAAATAAAATAATACAATTGCCTGTAAATTCAGAATTATATAAAGAGATTTCCGTTGAACTAAAGAAAAAAAACGTAACGCTCGTTGCTGTTTCCAAAACAAAAACTATTGCAAATATTTTAGAATTATATCATCTCGGACAAAGAGATTTTGGTGAAAATTATGTGCAGGAATTAATCGAGAAGGAAAAGCAATTGCCCAAAGATATTCGCTGGCATTTTATTGGCCATCTTCAATCGAATAAAGTAAAATTGATTGCTCCTTTTGTATCATTGATCCAAAGTGTGGATAGTGAAAAATTATTAAAAGAAATTAATAAAGAAGCAAAAAAGAATAATCGGATAATTGATTGCTTGCTGCAGGTTCATATCGCCAAAGAGGAAACCAAATTTGGATTAGATGAAAATGAATTGGAAGTTTTTGCCAAAGATTACACGAAAAGCACAGATTATAAAAATGTTTGCATAAAAGGCTTTATGGGTATGGCCTCTTTTACTGATGAAGAAAAAATTGTAAGGAAAGAATTCCAATTTTTAAGAACTTCATTTGATAAATATTCTCAATTTTCAATTTTCAATTCTCAATTCTCAATCCTCAGCATGGGTATGAGCGCAGATTATAAAATGGCAATAGAAGAAGGAAGCAATATGGTTAGAATTGGGAGTTTGTTGTTTGGGAAAAGGAACTCATAATCCCTGAAGAGGAATCAAAAAAATCTGAAAAAGAAATAGATCATTTTTTTCTTTTAACATTTACAAACATAAATATTTTTAGCTATTAGCTAAATTTGAACAGCAAAAAAATTATCAATTTGGAAGCAAGCATAATAAATCATCAGTTTGAGGCAGAAAAAAACAGGAAAGCTCTGATGTACACTGCTATTATTTGCGGATTGTTTTTATTGATTGCCATATTTTATACC
>DASSHD010000270.1:0-5129 GCA_035693085.1 Hanamia sp.
GGTATAAAAAAACATTTGTAAGGAAACCTGTAAAAAATAAAAGGACCTTTCTGTATTTTGGCGCTGTTAATTACGAATGCGATGTTTATTTTAATAATAAATATTTAGGGAGTCACGAAGGAGGCTTCACACCATTTCAGTTTGAAATTACAGGCAAATTAAAAGATACTAATTCCATCATCGTCAGGGTAAACAATCAAAGAAAAGCCGATGATATTCCTGCGCTTAATTTTGACTGGTGGAATTATGGTGGAATCACACGGGATGTATCTATAGTTGAAACGCCGGTGAATTATATAAAAGATTATAACATTCAGCTTGCAAAAAATAGTTCTGATACAATTGCGGGTTGGGTAGAATTGGGCGGTGATGATATTTCACGGCCCGTTTCAATAAGAATTCCAAAATTGCATTTGAATTATAATTCTGAAACCGGCCAAGATGGTAAAGTAATTTTTCGTTTGGCATCTGCTCCGCATTTATGGGCACCCGAAAAGCCTGAATTGTATGATGTCTTTATTTCTTCAAATGAGGACACGGTTCATGAAATGATTGGTTTCAGAACGATACAGGTAAAAGGGAATGAAATACTTTTAAATGGGAAATCCATATTTTTAAAAGGCATCAATATACACGAAGAAATTCCGGAAGAAAAGCGCCGGGCATATAGTGAAGCAGATGCTGAAAAGCAACTACGAAGGGCAAAAGCGCTTGGCTGCAATTTTGTACGACTTACCCATTATCCTCACAATGAATACATGGTACGGCTTGCAGATAAATGGGGAATCATGTTGTGGGAAGAAGTTCCACTTTGGCAAAAAATTCAGTTTAGTAATCCTGCTATTTTAAGCAAAGCTGATACGATGCTTAAAGAAATGATCACGAGAGATAAGAACCGGTGTTCGATAATTATATGGAGCCTTTCCAACGAAACTTCTCCTTCTGCTGACCGGGATAAGACGCTTACAGCTATGGCTGCTTATGCAAGAAGCCTTGACAGCACGAGACTGATTACATCTGCGCTTAACCATGTGCGTTATGATGGAAATGTAATAACTATTGATGATCCGATTTGCAAAGTTCTGGACGTAGCAGGCGTTAATGAATATTTGGGATGGTATATGCCCTGGCCTGCAAAACCAGCGGATATGATATGGAAGAACCCTTATAACAAACCGCTTATCATGTCGGAGTTTGGCGGTGAAGCTTTGTATGGGCAACATGGAACTGCCGACAGGAACGGCTTCTGGACGGAAGAGCGCCAGGCACAGATTTATAAAGATCAGATAGCTATGTTTAAAAATATTCCATTCCTCCGCGGCACCTCTCCCTGGATTCTGGAAGATTTTCGTTCAGAAACGAGACTGAATCCAACATTTCAACAAGGCTGGAACAGAAAGGGTTTGCTAAGTGACAAAGGTTTAAAAAAGAAAGCCTGGTATGTGATGCATGATTATTATAAAGAGATGAGGAATTAAAAGTGGAAAGCTTATTCAGGTTTTATACAAATCAGATTTTTTTCTCTATCAGCCAATGATGCCCAAATGGATCTTTTATTTCTCCCTGCCGGTAACCATATTCGTAATCTTTTGTAGCGCTTATTTCTATTGCTCCGGCCTTTATGGCTTTATTCATTACGGCCTGTACATCCGGGACAAACAAACCGATGATTGCAGTAGTTCCATTGTATTTGCCGGGAGAAAAAAACCAGGATTTTGTTACTTCATGCAAGTGGAAAATTGCTCCGTTAATTGAAAGTTCTGCCACATGAACACTTCCATCGTCATTTCTTAAACAAAATTTTTCTGTGGCGCCAAATGCAATTGCATAGAATGAAATATCTGTAACTCCATTTTCAATCATCAGTTGTGGAGCAAAAAATGTTGAATTATTTTCATTTTTCATACTGAAGTTTTAAAACAATTAAAATTTATCAAACCACGTTTTTCAGGTATTAATAAAATCCGTGGTACAAATTATAATTTGTGTGATTTTATTTTTTGCCATAGTTTAAATTTATAAAACTATCAGCTTACATACATGTTTTCTTTAGCCATTTTAAAATTACAGTAAACAAATTCAGGGAATTTTTATTTTTAAAATTACAGTTCCATTTTGCTTTAATATTTTTAAAAATTTGTGGGAATCCTGTTTACTTATTCTATTTTCAATCTTTCTCAATAACAGCCAGGTCAGAATTGGGAGTAACAATCCACCCCACCAATAAGAAATTTCAGGCAGGTCACTCCGATTTAGAATGTGATGACTGGGTACTCCGCCATGAAAGTTTTAGCCACAAAAGTAATCCGAAAATTAAAATTGTAATAATTCCTTTGATAAGGATTCTCGTTATAATAAAGTTTTGACTATGATCATTTTTTTCCGACATTTTTAGTTTTAGTGTTGTGTACAGCCTTGACGCTAACACGCAAATTTATGTTTTAAGCCGATGCTATTTTTTCATTTTCAAAAAAGATGATCACTGTCTTTGCATTTAGCTTCATCCTTAAAAGCAGTAAACAAACTTATAATGCCGATTTATATTTTCTGGCCTTAAGCCTTTTGCATTTGCGCGGAATTTATTAAAAATATTTTTGAAAATGTTTCATGAGAAAAGAAATCGGGATGCTAGTAAATGATAAAATAAAACGTGTGAGGTTATGAAAGCCAAGGACGGAGTATTTTCAGTAAACTGACAAATAAACGGAATTTCTATTTTTAAACTTATTTGTCCTGAGTTGCAAACTCAGGACAGCAGCACTACTTATTTGTAAGACTCGATGGAAAGCGGGGTTTCTCCCTTCTTGCCGAACGAATCAAAAACATTTTTAAAATTGTTTCATAAGATAAGAAACCGTGATTCAGGTAAATGATAAAATAAAATGTGCTGAGTTGCAAGATTAGAACAGGAGTAGTTCTATAATTTATACCTACTTTAGTTAGCAGAGATGCCAGGCGTACTGCCAATAACAGTGGTAGTTTTTTTTAAGATTTTTTCGTTGACTTTGCTACCCTCGCTTGCATATTAAATCGCAGTTTTTCATTAAGAAAACCAAAGCCGGACAATGAATGAATCAAAGATGTAAATGTTTCTTTATCCCGAAATAATACCGTCCATTCATCAAGATGTAGCGCCAGTTTTCCTGCATCGGCCCGTATGCTTATTTCATCTGAGCCAACAACTGGATTTGCGTTCACTCTCTTTCTCACCTCTATCCATCGGGATGCAGTTGGTTTTTCTTTATAGCGAAATGAATACGTTAAAAGCCCAAAGGGCAATTTTACATTTTTGCTGAGGTGCTGATATCGTTGCAACGCCAATCCCAGGTTACCTTCTACTTTTTTAGTTTCTTTCTTCAGTGCAATCTGTTTTAATTTGCCCAGAGAGGAGAACTGTACATAGATCCTGTTTACAAAGCGTTCCTTTATTTCAAATATATTTTCCTGGTTCAGTAAACCCGTTTCCCGGAGTGAATTAGTTAATAATTGATAATCCGCCGGGCGATAGAATGTAACAGACCAGTTATCTATGCGGATACGTTTTGTTTTATCAAAAGCCTTGCACATTATTTTGGATGAGTCTTTTCCGGGATCATTGCTTACGATCTTATAAGACCGGTTGCCATTTTTATTATTAGCATAATAGGAAAAAGCTGCATACCCCTGTGTATCTACAGACACAGTTATGTTTATTGATCCATCAATCACTTTACTATTTTGTTTAAGGAGTACTCCCCTGCTGGTATTAGCAGAACTTAACCTGAGCGAAACCAGTTGTTTAGTTTTCATTGATATGCATCTTTTTAGTGGATGTTATTGTTTAACGCAGCCGGGGCCTGTTTGTTGCCATAGCTTATTGAGCCATCTGCAATATTTTTCCGAAAGATTTTTATAGACAAAACTTACCAGTTCACTACACCGTCCGGGCATTCACTAACAAACCTTTGGAATATCAATTGATACATTCATCCTGCCTTCTGGTCTTTTTATATTGCAAAATGGAATTCATTTAGAACAACTTTTTAAGCTGTCCGTAAATGAGCAAAACTCCGCTAACTACCATTAAAGCGATAACGAATATCCGAAACGTGCTGCTTTTCATTTTAGAAAGGAATTTTTTACCGATAATATTGCCCACCGTAGCGCCTATACCCAGGGCGATACCATAAATCCACAATTCATTATGAAGCAATCCAAAAAAAGTATAACCTCCAATTTGTGACAGCCCCATCAAAAAAGAATTGGCCGTTTTGGTGGCAATAAGGCCTTCCTTATCTAAACCAAGGTTCAGGTAAAAAGGATTGAGAACAGGGCCCAATGCGCCGATGATAGTTCCCAATACGGAAACAATGAGGCCTAAGGGAATAAAATACCAAAGGCGCATGGTAAATGATTTTTCTTTTTTCCCAAAACGGAATTGCCAAACCGTACTTATTAAAAACAGCCCCACCAGGATCTGAAGCCATTCTACCTTAAAATTGCTGAAAAGCCAGGAACCAAGCCAGGCGCCTGCAATTGCGGCAGGAGCATAGTACAGACATACCTTCCATTTTATGTGCTTCCAAAAAATAATTAGCCGTGCAGGGCGGCCCAAAAACGTACCTAAATTAAGAACCGGTGCGGTATGGGTAACCCCAAGTATCCAGTTTACAACAGGAATCAATACCAGGGAACCACCCCCTCCGGATATAGTTGATAGCACAAAGGCTGCAATACCAAGAACAAATAGCAGGGCAATGATACCCCAATCGGCTTGTTGAAATAAAGTTTGAATCAATTCCATTTTTATCTGTTTACAACAACAATGACACTATTTTTCATTTTCAAAATGTTGACCATAGCGTTTGCATTTATCTTACACCACAAAAGCAATAGACAAACTTATAATAAAAGTAGTAAACCCCGCCTGCCAGGCATTCGGGCAGGCAACTTATAATGCTGATTTGTATTTTCCTGCTTTACGGGTTAAGCCTTCTGCATTTGCACGGAATGAAGCAAAAATATTTTTAAGAATATTTCCACTACCATCCGGAAGTCAAAAAAGATAAATAGCCCATATTACCTTTGAGGTGACAAAACTTCATAAATATATGGGACTATTTACCCGCAATAAAAGTAACAAGAAGCCA
>DASSHD010000271.1:0-3662 GCA_035693085.1 Hanamia sp.
GTATACTACCGGCTAACCACCTCTTGCCCACTAATTTGATCCCATATAGTTTTGCATGACAAAAAAAATAAATTATGCGTAAGGATCCTGAAGTACAACAGCAAATGTTTCAGCTCATAGAACAATGGAAACAAAGCGGCCTTTCTCAAAACGCATTCTGTCAGCAGGAGTCAATCCGTTTTCATAAGTTTTATTATTGGTATAAATGCTACCGGCGCCAGCATGATCGTGAAGATACTGTTCCAGGTTTTGTAAAGTTGAAAATAGAAAAGCCGCCGGTTACATCTTCAGTGGAGGTTCATTTTCCGGGAGGTATCCGCGTGCTTTTTCACGAGCCTGTAAACAGTAATTATTTAAAAGCCCTTATCAGCTAAGGATGCTTCATTTATCTGCATCCTGCAACTATTATTTGCATCGCACACCTACCGATATGCGAAAAGGCTTTGACAGCTTATGTGGCGTTGTTACCTCCGAATTAAAGATGAATGTGCTGAGCGGGGCCGTATTTATCTTTATGAATAAAAAACATAACCAGGTAAAACTTCTTTTGTGGGAAGGTGATGGTTTTGCCATTTATTACAAACGACTGGAAAAAGGAACTTATGAATTGCCTTTAAACAATAATAATGCGAAAGATTTTTCTATCACCAATGAAGCGCTTCAATACATTCTTCAGGGCGTCTCATTAAAGAGTGTACGCAAGCGAAAAAGATATCAACATCCGGCCTAAAACTGTGGATAACGTTTGACCTGTAACACTTGCTACTGTTGAGTTGTAGTATATTTGCATTGTGATAGAAACAGCCATTGATTATAAAGACTTGTATGAACAATCTACTCTTGAGATTACTTGTTTAAAACAGGAACTCAATAATCTTAAGCGCTTGATTTTTGGCAGCAAAAATGAACGTTTTATTCCCGCAAACAGTTCCTCTTCACAACTTAGTTTGGATATCCACGCTGATGCTGTTGCCCGGTGCAACGTTATCAAAGCGCAAAAGATTGAATACATCCGTAACACTACTGAGGTTACCAAAGAGCATCCTGGAAGAACGAAACTTCCGGAGCATTTAGAGCGCCGTGAAATCATTATGGAGCCTGCAGAAAAAACAGAAGGTTGCAAAAAGATCGGTGATGAAGTCACTGAAGAACTGGAATACGAGCCGGGTAAATTATTTGTAAACCGCTACATACGCCCTAAGTATGTGATGGCTGATAATAGTGCAATAATCATCGCTCCGATGATTGATCGCCCTTTGCCAAAAGCTATTGCAGGCGCTGGCTTAGTGGCGCAGATCATAATTGATAAATATGTTGATCATCTTCCCTTGTACCGTCAGATGGAACGCTTTAAAAGAGAAGGAATCAATATTGCTTACAGCACTATCGGCGACTGGATAAAAAACGGCTGCACATTAATAGAGCCGTTAGGCCGGGCGCTTAAGAAATTAATTTTACAAAGTGATTATCTGCATGCCGATGAAACGCCTGCAAAAGTGCTGGATAAAAATAAAAAAGGCACTACCCACCGCGGTTATTACTGGGTGTATCACAACAGTATAGATGGCCTGGTGTGGTTCGATTACCAGGAAGGCAGAGGAAGAGAAGGCCCTTCAGAAATACTAAAAGATTTTAAAGGTTATTTGCAAACGGATGGTTATGCTGTGTATGACTTTTTTAAGGAAAAAGAAGATATTGCTGTATTGCATTGCATGGCTCATGCACGGCGTAAATTTTTTGAATCAAAGCAAAATGATCAGGCCACTGCTGAATATGCTTTGGAGCAAATCGGTTTACTCTATGATATAGAACGTAAAGCCAAAGAACAGCAACTGGATGCAGAACAGATATTGCACTTGCGAAGCCAGGAGGCGATCCCTGTATTAGAATCATTGGGCCGATGGATGAAAGAAGCGTATGTGAAATCGTTACCCAAGAGCGCCATTGGTAAAGCGTTGGGGTACAGCATTGAAAGATGGCCGGAACTGATGCTTTATACTACTGATGGAAAATTAAACATAGACAATAATCCGGTGGAAAACAGCATCAGGCCGGTAGCTATCGGCAGAAAGAATTATTTATTTGCCGGTAGTCATGAAGCTGCACAGAGAAGTGCTATGCTGTATTCACTAATGGGTAGCTGCAAACTGCATGGCATCAATCCTTTCATCTGGCTCAGAGATATTTTGCAAAGGATCAATAATCATCCCATCAATAAAATAACAGAACTGCTCCCACACAACTGGAAACCTTGATCATAAAATTTATTTATCAATTTTAAAAGGATGTAGTTGGCCGGTGGGATACGCTTCCAGAGGATTCCAGACTAAATGGAGCCGTTTGTTGTTAGGTTTTTACTGATATTACGGCGCAAAGGATACCACCTGTTTTTTGACGGACTAATGGCATTTATTCACCTGGCTTTGTTTTGCACAAATGAAAATTCCGCTGATGTTGACGCAGCATTCTGCTCATGTTGACCCTCCTGAGAAGGCAGGCAATAAATGAAAGAGCTAAATGATGCTTAAAAGTACAAACGATTATTGATAATCAGTTATCTGCTCACCGGGTTAATGTTATATGTCATTTTTCATTTTATGATTTGCAAAGAAATCTAAAATATTTTGTCCTTCACCCTTTTCCATTTTTAAGTCTTCGGGTGTAACTGCAGAATTTGGCCATACTGTGTGATAGTTGCTTAGTTGAAGCAATCTGGAATTTTGTATTTGGTCAACGAACTTCTGCTGTTTCTCATTTTTATTGCTGTACATAAAACCCAATGAACTTGCTATTAAATCAGAAATTTGAACGCCCAAATAGTTTTCGGAATTAACAAGCTCTATTGTTTCAATTTGATTTGGAAAGTATCCTCACAGCCAACCGCATCTTGCCAGAATCAGAGATAGTTTTGCATAAAAAGAATAATCATGCGCAACGATCCCGAAGTACGGCAGCAAATGTTTCAGATGATAGAACAATGGAAACAAAGTGGCCAACTTCCTGAACATTTGGAACGCCGGGAGTTTATTATAGAACCTTTGCAAAAAGTCGAAGGTTGCAAAAAGATAGGCGATGAAGTAACCGAAGAATTAGAATATGAGCCAGGCAGAATGAATTGAGCATTTTCAGATAAATGTCTTTGTCCCAGAAGAAGTTACCAAAGTAAATTATAAAATTGGTCATTGCAATGTTTTCGCCAAACTGATAAATGTCAAGGCCAGCTTCATATAGAACAGGTTCCATTAATTGATCAACAATTTGTGCAACTGTCGCATATTCCTTATGAACCGTAGAACAATGAATATTCTTTTCGGAAATTAATGGATGGTTTAGAAACCGAATAATAGCACAAACGAAGTATTTTACATTCATCTTATAGCTTAAAAACCTGTTAGACCCAGTAGATCAAGTTGATAAAATCCAAATTACAAAATCCCTTTTTCCTTCAATTTCTGAATAGCATCAACACTAAGACCATCGAAATAATGAGCTGCATAAACAACTCCCTTGCTATATGCACCGATGTTATTGTTAGTGATGTGCGAAGGCGATTGAAGTAAAATTTCTGGTTCAATTTTATAAATAGCTGACAGCTTTCCTGCATCATCGATTTTCATTTTAAGCTCGCCAGATTCAAGTTTTTGATAATGATCCTCGGCCAT
>DASSHD010000272.1:0-2894 GCA_035693085.1 Hanamia sp.
AAAAATCGAAAAATAAAACGACCGGTTTACCAATGTTAAAAATATATTGGCAAAGATCAATGTGGTGAAAACCATCGAACGGGTTAGTTCTTCATTATATCCTTTCTGTACAGAAAATTGATACATGAACAAAGTGCCCACGGTAATGGCAAACCCCTGGAAAATACTGATGGTAAGTTCTTTCAGATTAAAAAACGTGCTCGTCATTTCCCTTGGTGGATGAACCATCGCATTTTTTTCGAGGGGTTCATTTTCATATACAATTGAACAAGTAGGCCCCATAATTAATTCTAAAAATATGACATGCACCAGCGTAAATATGGCCGGGTAAACCCATCCCAAAATAAGCGGAAACGCAACCGTTAATATAATTGGAATATGAATGGAAATGATGTACTGAATCGCTTTTTTCAGATTGGTATAAATCTTTCTCCCCATGGCAACAGCATAAACCATTTTTCCAAAATCATCATCAGTAAGAATGATTGACGCGGCTTCTTTGGCAATCTCTGAACCGCGCTTGCCCATAGCAATGCCTATGTGAGCTGCTTTGATAGCCGGCCCATCGTTGACTCCATCGCCTGTCATTCCTACAATTTGATTTTGTCTCTTGAGGCTTTGTATAATTTTTAATTTTACCTCGGGGAACATGCGGGTAAAAATATTATTATCTGTCACTGCGTTATCAAATTTATCCTGCACGAGCGCTGATAATTCGGCGCCATCAATTGCTTTTTCCCATCCTTTGAAATCAGCCTGCTTTGCAATCGCAGTAGTAGTAACCAGGTTATCACCGGTAATTATTTTCACTTTTATTCCGGCATCATACAAATGATTAAACACCTGCGCTATATTCTTTTTAGGCGGATCATAAAACCCAATCAATCCTAAAAATGTATTCTTCAATTCCTGTTGTGTTGCTGGAAAGTCATTTCCCTCAAAATCAATAATTCCTACGCCCAATACGCGCAAACCTTTCCTGGCAAAAGACTCTAAATAGGAATTCACGTTTTTTCTTTGTTCACTGTTTAAGGTAGAAGAATTTAATATGGCTTCGGGTGCACCTTTGACTGCGATGATTCGTTCTCCATTTTCATTTTCAAAAATATGTGTCATCATTGGAGGCTTGCCGTCCAACGGATATTCATGAATCATTTCGAATTCACCCCTGCGGTCAACAGGGATATTTTCTTCATAAGATTTGTGAATAGCAATTTCCATCGTATTGAAGGGAACGCTTTCACTCGCCCACATCGCTGTGCTTATTAATTTTTGGACACTTGTGCTATTCCAGTTTTCTTTGGTGAGCACTTTATCGGTAGTAAAATCATAAAGCTGAAAAATCTCCATCCTGTTTTCAGTGATCGTCCCGGTTTTGTCGGTACACAAAACAGTTGCGGCACCCAATGCTTCAACAATAGAAGTCTTTTTTACAATGACGCCTTCTTTCATTAAACGCCACGCGCCCAACGCCATAAAGGTGGCAAGGGCTACAGGAATTTCTTCGGGCAATACCGACATGGCAATCGTCAATCCTTTTAGCAGGCTATCTAAAATGTCTTTCGATTGAAAGAAATTAATTCCCCAGATGATCAGAAAAATAACAGCGCCCACCAGCGTCATCCACTTTACAAATGTGTTGATCTGTTTTTGTAAAGGAGAAATTTCCTTTCTTATTTCCTGTACTGATTTCCCTAATTTTCCTAATCGGGTTTCGTTGCCAATCGCGCTTACCTCAAATACGCATTGTCCGGATTCAGTTAGTGTGCCGCTAAATACTTTATTTTGATTTTGATCGTCAATATTTTTTGTAACGCTAAAAGATTCACCGGTAAGAATGGATTCATTGACTGAAAAATCATTGAGCTGTTTTACGATCCCGTCTGCAGGTATCAATTCGCCTTCCGAAACCACCACGTAATCGCCCACCACAATTTCTTCTGCCAATAAAAATACCGGTTCGTTATCCCTGATTACAGTGGCGTGCGATTGGGTAAATTCCTTCAAAGTGTCTAATGCATTGCGACTTCTGTTGTCCTGGTAAACAGAGATAGCCGATACGAGAATGATGGCCCCACTCATAAACCATGCATCAGAGAATTCACCCAGGATAAAATAGATGGTAGCTGCAGCCACAAGCAAAATAAACATAGGTTCTGTGACGGCGTCTTTCAATGAATGCCAGAAAGGACTCACGGATTTGGATTCCATTATGTTCTTTCCATGTTTTTTCCGTGAGGCACTCACCTCGCTTTTTGTGAGGCCGTGGAATGGAAAGGGATTGGTTGTATTCATGGATAATCAGTGTTTTCTTTTTGAAAAGGACAATTCTTGTTATTAGGGACTTTTAATTTTCCATTAAAAAATAGATCCACCCCAAATAAAATCTTCGAACTTATTTGGGGAAGGGTGCCTGCCAATTAAAATTTGCTTTTTCATTTTTATGGATGTCGCTCTTTGATTTAATAAAGATTTATATTGTTCAACCGGTGTTTCCTTTACTTCAATAGCAGTTTCTTCATTTAAGATAAAATCTATTTCCTGCCCCGTTTTGCGCTGATAATAATTAAGCTCCTGAAAAGGTTTCAATTGAGCAGCAATGGTATTTTCAAATATTTGCCCTGACGACAATTTATTTCCTGAAAGTACATTTAAAATACCTGTATCTGCAAAATATAATTTCTTTTGTTGGGATATTTCTTTATCAATATTTTTTGTAAAAGGCGATATCTGGTAGATTAAATAAGTGTATTCCAATAGATAGACATAGCTTGTTATTTTATTTCGGTTGATGCCTGAAACACTGCTTAATTTGGAATAATCCATTTTGTTACCGGAACGTACAGATAAAAGTTTTACCAGTTTATACAAGTCTTCACTCACTTTATAATCTG
>DASSHD010000273.1:0-4253 GCA_035693085.1 Hanamia sp.
TATGTAGCGCCGTTATTTACATTAAAACTAGAGCAGTATGCCCTGCCTGTCAATGTATAAGTTCCTGAAACATTTATTTGCGTGCTGTTTGTATTATTAGTAATAATTGTATTAGCAATGGTACCTGAGGAGGTTAAAGTATCTCCCATATTTACATTGATAACACCGCCAGGCGCAAATGTAAGACCGTTAATTGTTGTAGTGGCTGTGACATCTACATAAGCATAAGTTCCACCTGTGATCGTCCCAGAAGCAGATATATATCCTGTTGCCGGTGAAGAAACAACATTTACCGGATTTACATTCCCCTGCGCACCGTTTCTAATTCCAAAGGTTCCAAAATAATTTGCAAACACCGGTGTAGCAGATGAAGCTACATTTGATCCAGGCGCATTAGAATAAATAGAGCCTGCATTTCCAATCCACAAAGTAATATTCAGTGCATAAGGATTTCCCATACTTGCGAAAGGTATTGCTACTTCTCTTGCATTAGCATTCGTAGAATAAGCAGGACCTGAAGCCGTTACCCAACTTGTTGTATAACTATTTGCCTGCTGAACCGACTGTTCGGCATATACATTAAAATCTGCTTTAAATGGCAATGATGGAATAACACCGTTATATGATTTCCCTGTAATTGAGCCACTTCCTGTATTTGTTACAAATTGAGGATCTGTATCTACATAAATTGCCAAATTATCTGTGGTAGCAAATCCTGAAACATTAAATGCACCTATATATAAATTATTTTGATCAAAAGTGATATAATAATCTGTACCCCCTGCCGACGCTGAAATTTTTTCCAAAGCATTAAAATCAGTTGACGAATTCGTAAAATTTACCGTATGATTAGATTGGGAAAAAAGATTGAGTGAAAAAAATAAGACAGATAAACAAAGCAATTTCATTAATAACTTTTCCGGAGTATTCATCCCGAATAAATAACCAACCGTATGAAAATTGGTGTAAAAATTTTTCATTGGGATCAATTTGATTTACTAAAATTAGAATTGTTTTTCTCAAAAAAGAAATAAAACATTTTTAATTTTATCAGAAGAATAAACAATCCAAAGGGAAAAAGTAGAAATAGGGATATTTATCCTTTTACTGAGTATAAAATTTTATCTGTTTCAAAGCAGACAAACTCTCAGACAGATTTCCAATTTACTTTTTTACCCTTATCATATTCTTCGCACCGTCAGGGTTTATTACTTCTAATTGATACATTCCGTGGGCAATATTTGCTTTAAGTTTCAGTGTTTGCAAACTGCTTCCGCCTTCATGATTAAATTCTTTTGATAAAATTATTTGGCCGGATGAGTTTAATAAACGTAACCCGTATTTCCCTGCAGGTTGATTTATGAATTGAAGATTGATATTCCCACCTGATAACGGATTAGGATAGACGCTGATACGGGGTTTTAAATTTTTGAAAATCACCTCTGCTATCCCGCTGTATGTTTTCTTATCGTCATTCCTTAAACTACTGATGCGATAATAATTTATTCCTTCTGCAGCATTATTATCTACAAAAGTATAGCTGCTTTTAAAATTATTATCAGATGTTATTTTTGCCTTTGTTGAAAAATGAATTCCATCAATGGAATGTTCTATTTCATAATGCTTCAAATTGATTTCGTTTTCCACTTCCCATTCCAACAAAACATTTTCGTTTTTTTGAGAAGCGTTTACCTTAAGAAAAAAAATTTCCAACGGCCTCAATACAATCATAAACCTGTTTGCCATAGATGAAGACGAATCATCAGTTACTAAAAAATCAGCAAAAGTAGTATCAGAAAGACTTATCGGAGTTTCGTTTTTTAAATGCTGGTCATACAAAAATGCTTCAAATCCATTTAGCATATTTTGAGAAACAAACATTAATCTGTACTTCTGCTTTGTGAGGTTTGATAAATGAAAAAATATTGTATCGGCGCCTTGTAGAGATTGCCGTGCTTCTACTGCCAATATTCTGCCCTCTCTTTTTATTCCCATATTTTCTCCCGAATTATTTAATTTCAACGCATCATCCTTATCAATTTTATTAGAAAATTGGTTGCCATAAACGATCGCATTTCCATCAACTATTTTACCGTTGGCTGCATACAGACTGGCAAATAAAAATTGTTTTTCGTTTAATGACTCGGGAGGATCTCTGTTTACCAAATGATTCCCTGATTCTGTTTTACATACTTCGGTAAAAGAAACAGATCCGGGCGCTGCTGTAAAATTATATACAAAAAATGCCTGCCCCGATTGGATATTTCTATAATCATCCGAAGTATTATAAATAGAAGTGCCGCCAGGTATTGCATTAAAATTGGTAGTTGCCGTAATAGTTTGATAGCCGCCCAATCCGTAATTACCTCCTAAAGCAGGATCCCATACGAAAAAAGAATTTGCAATCTCCGGAGATGTATTAATTTTTGTAAAATCAATTGTTGAGGCATAAGGATTCCCTATTGATTGAAATTTGCCCGCATCCACGATACTCATTGGAGGATTACTACCTGGTGCCGGCGAATACAATTTTCCACGTGTACGCAATCTGGTAGGTGTAGCAGGAGAATTCAAATCATTCGCAAGCCTGTCGCCACGCACAAAAATCATATACCCCTTTTCATTTTCAAGATTAATATTTGTATTTGAAATTCCTACCCAATCATTCGTGGCGGCATTATAATATTTCAAAGATGGAGAAAAAGAGATCGCGTCAAAACCATTTAATGCTCCTGACGGATCTGTTATCCAGGTACCAAAACCTGAAATTGTTGTATTCCCTTTTTCCTGCCATGTATCATGAATAGTTTCACCAAATGCAGGCGTAGCAATCAATTGCCATGATTTGGAATGGCCGCCATCAATTGTATTGGTATTAATATATCGTTCTGCAATAAATCGCCCTGAGCCATAATTGATAGCTGAATTGACGGGTATCGGGGCTACATTGACAGTTTGATTTTTATCGCTTAGCAAAGTAATATCTGCATTCACATTAAGCTTTGAATTATTTCCTAACAAAAGTTTTTTATAAACGGAAAGAGAATCATTGATGTTTAATGCGGTTATATTGTCATTGGTAAGATTATTAAACACCATTTGCGGCGATGAAGACAAATATGTTTGCGCATTACTTCCATTGAAAATAACCGTTCCGTTATTATGAAGAAAGTTACAAGAGCCGGTCTGTGATAAATTTCCCTTAATGATCAAATCGCCTGCAGGCGCTGTTTTATTTTCAGTACCTGAAAGAATCAGATTTTGATAAATAAGACCATTGGTATTTGTGATGTTTTGATCGCCATTAGATAAATCAGGGCTTGATCTTGAATATTCGATGGTGCTGTTATCCTGCAATATAATGTTGCTAATGTTGCTATGAATAGACGAAAAATTATATAGTGTTGAATTGAATCCATGAAAACCTTCGTTACTTCCGCATCTGAATAATCCACTGGCCTCTACAATAACTGCTTGTCCTACTGTTGCATCTGCTGCCATTATGCTATTGTCGTTCATTGTAAATATGCCGCCCGGCTTTACAATAAAAGTTCCATTGGCATTTAAAACGATGTTACCATTTGAATTTTTTACATTATTTCCGGTTATTTCAATATTTTGATAAGACTTGCTACGTATAGTTTGAGCGGTTGTATTTGAATTACTAAACTCTATAATTCCGCCGGTAATATTATAAATGCCATCCATGGAAGGCTGAGTACCGATAGCATCTACGATCAGCCTGCTGTCATCTTTCATAGTTAAATTGGTAGCTGCGTCTCCCACATTATGTCCATTACAATCAAAAATAGCTTCATCTTTAATTGTAACAGTTCCATTTGGATAAAAAGCACTACCGGCAGTTTTAACTCCGTTCCCCGAAAAAATCAGATTACTAAAATCAGCCCTAGCTTTCAACGATTGATCACCCAAAGCATATAATTCTATTGTGGAACCTGGATTAACACTAATAGATCCGGTTGTTGAAGGTACTGAAGATCCACTCCCAGAAAATCCGCCAGGATGAGAAGTCTTGTAAATTCCATTTAGAATAACATGGCCATTAGAATTTATTATATTTTGAGTTGTAATATCCAAAGTCCCATCAATAGTAAAAGCGCCAGTTGAATTACTAACATTCGCTCCCGATATATTCACATTAGCGCCAGATGGAACAATGGTGCTTGTTGGAGATAAATCAAAAACTGCTGATAAAATTATTCTCAAAGATGTACCATCTAAAATAGCATCAG
>DASSHD010000274.1:0-12346 GCA_035693085.1 Hanamia sp.
GGTAATAAATTTGAAGAATATTACAAAGATTCTCAGGGTGAGTATGTAAGAGATACGCTGGGAAGATTAAAAAAAGTAGTGGTGACGGATGCTGAAGCTGCCGGCAGACGGAACTATCAGAAAGGTGATGTAATCAATTACCTTGATGGCGATTCAATCTCAAATGTTACTTATGGATATGGAGTTACTACCTTAATCAGTGATAAATCAAGAGTTATAAAAGGTGGCAGTTGGAATGATATGCCTTATTGGTTGTCACCAGGAGCACGCCGTTTCATGGAGCAGGACCAGGCAAGCAGTACTGTTGGTTTCCGTTGTGCTATGACACGTCTTGGTAGCCCCGAAGGAAATGGATTTAAAGAAGGAAATATTTTTGGTACAAGGAAACAAAACAAAAGGAAAAACTAAAGATATTTAATAAATAATGACAGCCTCTTATTGAAAAATAAGAGGCTGTTTAATTTTTAATATTGATGTTTTAGTACTATGAAAAGCTATCAAAACCAAAATAAAAAATCAGATTATTTATTTGCCTGCTATTGGTCAGGCAGGTTTAGTGTAAAAATTAAATCAGAAATTCAATTTGAAAAACTGTTTTGCTTTTTGTAAATTAATAAGTATCCGATTTTACTTTTCATAATTTCGCCACTTAGAATTTTAAAATAATTTTCAAATTACAGGATTACATGTTTGAGTTTCATGCCGATAGAAAGCGATATTTTGATATTCAATTATTAAATGCCGAGAAATATATTTTACCATTTATTGAATCCAATTTTGGTATTAAAAAAGGGATGCGTGTAATGGAAATAGGCTGTGGCGAGGGCGGTGTTTTAAAAGCATTTGTAGATAAAGGATGTGAAGGAGTAGGAGTAGAATTTGATTTAATAAGAATTGAAAACGGTTCTCAATGGTTAGAAGATGATTTAAAACAGGGAAGAATATTTTTTGTAGCAAAAGATATTTACGATACTGATGTGGAAAGCCTTGGAGGTAAATTTGATATTATTGTACTCAAAGATGTGATAGAACATATTCATGATCAGGCAAAGTTATTAGCGCGTTTACAGGATTTTTTAAATCCTTCCGGAATTATATTTTTTGGATTTCCGCCATGGCAAATGCCGTTTGGCGGACACCAGCAATTGTGTAGAAGTGTATTATCAAAAGTTCCTTATTTTCATTTGCTTCCGCAAAAAGTTTACAAAAGTGTACTAAAATTATTTAGAGAATCTGATTCCGTGAATGGTGTTTTATTAGAAATAAAAGAAACGGGAATTTCGATCGAACGATTTGAGAAAATAGTAAAAAAAGCAAACTATCATGTAGTCAGCAAGATCCACTATTTCTTTAATCCTATTTATGAATATAAATTCAATTTAAAACCAAAAAAACAAAACCGGTTGTTAAGCAAAATTCCGTACCTAAGAAATTATATAACCACTTGTGTTTACTATATTATTAAATCAAATTGATCTGTCCCAATTCCCTGCCGCCGTGTTAATTTATTAATTCCAGAGGCTTTCAGGCTTAATATTTGTAAACTTGTAGAATACCGAAATATTACAGATATTTTCAACGCTCAATAACCTAAAGTAAGATAAATTGTATGTTAAGAAGAATTTTAAAGATAGCAGGAATTACACTGCTTACGCTGATTGTAATCGCATTTATACTTCCCTTTGTATTCAAAGGCAAGATCATGGAAATTGCAAAGAAAGAAATCAATAAAAACATCGATGCAAAGGTTGATTTTAAAGATGTGAACATTTCGCTGTTCAGGCATTTTCCACATGTGGCCGTGGGATTGGAAAATTTGCAGGTAGTTGGCACAGGTAATTTTTCAAAAGATACCCTTATTGCAACCAAACAAATTGACGTTGCCATGAACCTGATGAGCCTTTTTGGTAATTCAACAATGAAAATATATTCTGTTACAATTGATAAGCCACGCATTCATGCCATTATAAATAGAGAAGGGAAAGCAAATTGGGATATCACAAAACCAGACACTATTTCAGCAACCGGGAAACAAAGTGATTTTAAACTTTCACTTAAAAAATATACCATTAAAGATGCGTATATCAGTTATGTTGATATTCCGGGGAATATGAGTAGTGAAATATATCATCTCGATCACTCCGGCAGTGGCGATTTTACGTCTGATCTGTTCACTCTAAAAACAAAGACGTCTGCAGAATCCGTTTCGTTCACTTATGCTAACATCCCTTACCTGGTTGATGCCAAAACTTCACTGAATGCAGATATCCAAGTGGATAATAAGAACGATAAATATACTTTCAAGACTGATGATATTGCCTTAAATGATCTGAAACTTTCGGCAGAAGGTTATTTTCAATTTGTAAATGACAGCACTTACGGAATGGACATAAAATTCAATGCGCCTTCTACCGAATTCAAAACTTTATTATCGTTGATACCGGCTATTTACAATAATGATTTTGCTAAAATTAAAACTAATGGTAAAGTGATATTCAATGGTTTTGTAAAAGGTGAATATAATTCGGTAAAAATGCCCGCATATAATATTAACCTTAATGTAGAAAATGGATTTTTTCAATATCCGGATTTGCCGCAGCCTGTTAAGAATATTGGATTGGCGGTAAAAGTGGATAATCCTGATGGCGTTACCGATCATACAGTAGTGAATGTTTCCAAAGGTCATATTGAATTTGGTAACGAACCATTTGATTTCACTTTGCTACTGAAAAACCCTGTTACAGTTCAATATATTGAGGCGGCTGTAAAAGGTAAACTGAACCTTGCACAGGTAACAAAATTTGTAAAATTGACCGGTCATACCAAACTTTCGGGACTGTTAGATGCCGATGCAACCGCTAAAGGCAACCTGGCTGTCATCATGCAACAAAAGCCGGGGCCGTTTTTCGCAAATGGATTCATCAATATTAGTAATCTGAATTATTCATCCGATGATTTTCCTCAACCAATTAGTAATAGTAACTTTCAGATAAAATTTGATAATCCCGATGGGGTAGCGGACCATACGGTAATTCAAATTCCTGCGGCTCATTTGGAAATTGGTAATAACCCTATTGATTTTAATGTATTGATAAAAAATCCTGCAACGGTGCTTTATTTTGATGGCGCAGCAAAAGGAAAATTTAATCTCGCTTCCGTAGCGCAGTTTACTACACTTGAGCCCGGCACAAAATTGTCTGGGATGCTTTCAGCAGATATTTCTTTTAAAGGGAATAAAGCAGCCATTGATAAAAAAGAATATGAAAGGATCAACACGTCCGGCACATTTAATGTATCGGATATAAATTATGTCAGCAAAGATTATCCCGGCGGCATTAAGGTAAGTAACGCAGCTTTTACTTTTAATCCGAAAAATATTACACTCAATTCATTAAATGCTGAATATCTTAAATCGAAATTCACTGCCAACGGCTCAATTGAAAATGCAATCGGATATGCTTTGAAAGAAGAACCTATTGCGGGTAATTTGAATGTGCATGCGGATAAATTAAACCTCAATGATTTTATGGGAACAGACACTACCGCGACTGATAATTCTGCATCTGGTCCATTTCTCGTTCCTGGAAATGTTAATTTTACTTTAAATGCAGGCGTGGACAAACTGACTTACGACAAGACAAGCTACGACAATGTAGAAGGAACTGTTGTGATCAGAGACCAAACAGTAGATTTAAAAAATCTGCAAATGAATGCACTTGGCGGAACGATCGGCCTCAATGGTTCTTATTCTACAAAAAATGATAAAAAGCATCCCGATATTTCATTGGCGTATGATGTAAAAAATCTGGATGCCGAAAAAACTTTCTATGCTTTTAATACTGTTCAAAAATTAATGCCGGTCGGGAAATTTATATCAGGAGCAATCAATTCACAGTTGACAATGAATGGCAAACTGGGAAGTAACATGATGCCTGATTTAACTACTCTTACAGGCAAGGGTGATGTGCTTTTACTAAATGGATTTTTGAAAAAATTCGCCCCCCTTGAAAAATTAGCTCAAACATTAAGCGTGGCTGATTTGAATGGCTTTGCACTTAAAGATATCAAAACATATTTTGATTTTGCCAATGGTAAAGTTTTGGTTAAGCCCTTTGATGTGAAAGTAAAAGGTATTGATATGGAAATTGGCGGTGTGCATGGATTAGACCAGTCTATTAATTATGTAATAGGTATGAAAATTCCACGCAGTATGTTGGGGTCGCAGGGAAATGCTTTAGTCAACAATCTTGCTCAACAGGCTTCTGCCAAAGGGATTCCGGTTAAATTGAGTGATTATATTAATCTGAATGTAAAAATGGAAGGCTCATTGACTAATCCTGTTATCAAAACTGACCTTAATGAAACGGCCGGAACATTGGCCGATGAGATGAAACAACAGGCAGCAGATTTTGTGAAAAATAAAATAGACAGTACAAAAAGTACAATCAAAGACTCTGTGAACACAATAAAAAATCAGGTAGTAAAAGATTTGAAAGAAGATATTGCCAAACAGTTGTTGGGTGGGCAAAAAGACAGCGCTTCTTCTTCAGAAAAACCATTGAAAAATGTCAAGAAAAATGCAGAGGAAACAATAAAGAATACTTTCAATAATTTGCTTAAAAAGAAGGATTCAAAGAAGAATTGATTGGTTTTGGCTGTATCGAAAAATGGTGAATTTGTTTCTTTGCTGTTCGGAGGAACCACTTATACCTGAAGTTTTATGATTAATATTATCTAATCAATTTTCTTTTGCTCCTTCAACCAGCACGGTAGCTTTATTATGAATCACTTCTACAAAACCGCCTTGTATGCTATATTGAGAAGAAGTATTTTTATCTTTTAAAATTTTTAGTTTACCAGCTTTTAAAGCACTCACAATAGGAGCATGTTTTTCAAGCACCTCAAATATACCGCCAATGCCGGGTAACTGCACCCCGTAAACTTCTCCGCTAAAAATCTTTTTTTCCGGTGTTAATATTTCTAAATTCATACTTTTTACAATTAGCTAATTAAGTATTGGCCGCTTCCATCATTTTTTTACCTTTTGCTATTGCATCATCCAGGTTGCCTACCAGGTTGAATGCTGCTTCAGGATATTCATCTACCTCTCCATCCATAATTGCATTAAAACCGCGGATAGTATCTTCTATAGAAACCAATACTCCTTTTAAACCTGTAAATTGCTCTGCAACATGGAAAGGCTGTGACAGAAAACGCTGTACTCTTCGTGCACGGCTCACCGTTAATTTATCTTCATCGCTCAATTCATCCAAACCAAGAATGGCGATAATATCCTGTAATTCTTTATAACGCTGCAAGGTTAATTTTACCCTGTTTGCACAGTCATAATGTTCATCACCTACAATTGCCGGGGAAAGGATTCTCGAAGTTGAATCCAATGGATCCACTGCCGGGTAAATTCCTAAGTCGGCAATCTTTCTGCTTAATACGGTAGTTGCATCCAGGTGTGCAAAAGTAGTTGCAGGAGCAGGATCCGTCAAATCATCTGCAGGCACATATACTGCCTGAACGGAAGTAATAGAACCATTTCTTGTAGAAGTAATTCTTTCCTGCATCAAACCCATTTCTGTGGCCAGCGTTGGTTGATAACCTACCGCCGATGGCATCCTTCCGAGCAATGCCGAAACCTCGGAGCCAGCCTGTGTAAAACGAAATATATTATCTACAAAAAATAAAATATCTTTTCCTTTTCCGGTGCCATCTCCATCACGAAAATATTCCGCCACGGTCAACCCGCTCAAAGCCACACGTGCCCTTGCTCCCGGCGGTTCATTCATTTGTCCAAACACAAAAGTAGCTTTGGAATCTTTTAATTCTTCCATGTTTACGGTATCCAGATCCCAGCCGCCTTCTTCCATACTATGAATAAATTTTTCACCATACTTCATAATACCAGCTTCAATCATTTCACGCAACAGATCGTTTCCTTCGCGGGTTCTTTCACCCACACCTGCAAATACTGATAGCCCACTATAAGCTTTCGCAATATTATTAATCAATTCCTGGATTAATACTGTCTTGCCTACACCGGCGCCGCCAAATAATCCAATCTTTCCTCCCTTGGCGTAAGGCTCAATAAGATCAATTACTTTAATTCCGGTAAATAAAACTTCAGTAGCTGTGCTTAAATTTTCAAATAATGGCGGTTTGTTATGAATCGGCCGGCCATTCTTTTTGCTCACCTGTGGCAAACCATCAATTGCATCGCCGGTTACATTAAATAAACGACCGTTTATATCTTCACCAACCGGCATCATTATCGGAGAGCCGGTATCAATCACTTCCATCCCGCGTCTTAGCCCTTCAGTACCATCCATCGCAATACACCGGGCGTTGTCCTCACCAAAATGCTGCTGCACTTCCAATACAAGTTTATCGCCATTATCCCTTGTCAGTTCTAATGCATGATATATCTCGGGAAGTTTTTTGTCACTTGCAAAATGCACGTCCACAACAGCTCCGATTATCTGTATTATTTTTCCGGTATTTGCCATAAAATTTTTATTAAAAAAGTCCTTATTTCAATTTGGCGGCAAAGGTAAGTGGATACAAGCAAAATGACAACAATCATTAAAGATAATTTTTTGTTTTTTTGCCAAGACTGTAATAGCTTTTTATAAATTTCTCTTTAGAAAATTAGATGAAGAAGTAAAATGATTTTAAAGCTAAAAATTAAGAAATCAGAATATTTGTTTGTTTACTAACACGAAAAATTAGAATGAGAACAGATTTTTAGATTTTGACAATCAACGGTTTCTTACTAATCTATTCCCCGATTTAAAATATTTCCCCACAAGAGGTAATCTTTGAAATTCTTTCCGTTCTACATTTAGAACAAACCATACATACAAGATCAAAAGCAAAGTTGCAGAAATAAGGTTGGTAAAATTTCCTTTGAAAAAATGAATTACGCCTTCGTGAATAAAGAATAGCAGAACTACGATGATAATATAAGCACTTAATTTTTTCCATGCATAAGGAATTTGATATTCTTTCTGTCCCCATAGATAACAGAGGATCATCATCACCAAATAGCAAAAGAAAGTTGTCCAGGCACATGCCATATATCCGTAACCTGGAATAAAAATATAATTGAGTATTATAGTAATTGATGCTCCAACCATAGTGATATAGGCACCTGAAAGTGTTTTTTGCGTTAGTTTATACCAGATAGCGAGATTGTAATAGATACCCAGAAAAATATTTGCCAAAAGCAAAATCGGAACTACTCTTAAACCGGCCCAATATTTTGGGCCTATAAAATGTTTCCATATTTGAAGATACAAACTTACCAGGAGGAACATTGTAGTTACAACTATTACAAAAAATTTCATTACCCTCGCATACACTTTTTGGGGATTTTGTCCTTCTGCCTGCTTAAAGAAAAATGGTTCAGCACCTAATTTGAATGCCTGGATAAAAAGCGTTATCAAAATGGCCAGTTTGTAGCAGGCGTTATAAATACCCACCTGTTGTTCCGCAGCAGTAGGCGAAACGGGCAACCACCAACTCAGCATTAGCCGGTCGAAAGTTTCGTTTATCATTCCGCCCATGCCCACAATGACAAGTGGAAGCGAATAAATAATCATCTGTTTCCACAAAGTAAAATTGAATTGCAATTTTATCATCGAAACTTCTTTGCTTAACAGCAGAAGTGTAAACACAGACTGGATAAGGTTTGCAATCAATACATACACTATCGGGTTGGTATTGATATTATAAAAAAGCAACACAAAGGAATTGGCGCTTGATGCAATTTGCGAAGGGCAATAACCTATGAAAAACCAGGTAAAAAATATATTGATCAATATCCCGCCAATCTTTATTAATGCGTATTTTCGGGGCCTCTCTTCCAATCTCAGTTTTGCAAAAGGAATAGTACCTAATGCATCAAAAGCGATTATAAAAATACCCAGGTAAGCAATTGTTGGCACATCTTTTAATCCTATGATATCGGCGAAAGAATCCCGTGCCAGCCAGAGTAAAATGGTCAAGGATATTGTGGAGAAAATCAGAGAAAGAGCGGCAGTGTTGTAGAGAGAGTTTTTATATTCTTTACGTAATGAAAAACGGAAATAAGTTGTCTCAAAGCCATAAGTAAATATCACACTCAGAAAGGAAATTGCAGCATATATCAGCCCCATTTTTCCATAATCGCTTGTTCTCGCCAGAGTATAAGTAAGGTAAGGTGTCAGCAGGTAATTGATGAACCGTGCAGCAATAGAGCTAACTCCATACCACATTGTTTGTCCTGCTAATTTTTTTATACTGCTCAAAAAATAATGGATTTAAAAAGAGGCAAATTTACTCGTATAAAATTTAAAATTGAAATGCTGATTATTTGCCTGCCTACGGTAGGTAGGCCGGTTTACTATGGTATATAATTTGAAAGGTCTTTTATTTTAATCCTGAGTATCAGTTATTTTTTTTCTTCCAAGCTTAATAATTCCCTTATCTTTTTTTGACTTTAATCTTTTTTCTTTTGATGCTTTTGAAGGTTTGGTGGGTTTGCGTTTTTTCCTTTTTATTAAGGCATTATTTAGTAAAAAATGAATTTTTAAGATCACTTCTTCTTTATTTCCAAGCTGTGTTCTTTCGGTTTGGCTTTTTACCTGGAGATAACCATCATTGGTAATTTTGTTGGCTAGTTTTTCAAGAATAATTTCTTTTTGTTTGTCTGTTAATATTTGGGATGAGGCTATATGAAATGCGCCTTCCACCATAGTTTCCACTTTGTTTACATTTTGGCCACCTTTGCCGCCACTCCTGGCTGTTTTAAATTTAATTTCTTTTAAAACATTTATCATAATATAAAAATACAAAAAAATAAAAGCGTGAATTTTTAATGTTTAAATCAGGAATTCACAAGAGATGAAGGAATTAACCCGTTTATTAATGAAATCCTAGATTTGATCTCCTATAAGAAATATCAGGCATGAACTCCGGCAAGATCGAAATGCTTCTCAGCCATTTCTCTTATGTTATTGCCGATCGCCAGAGAAGCTGTAGCTGCAGGAGATGGCGCATTCAGTACGTGTATGCTGGTATCTTTGTATTCTATTCTGAAATCATCGCGGGTATCCCCATCTTCACTTAATAACATCGCACGGACTCCCGATCTCCCCGGCTTTATATCATCCATTGTTAAAGACGGAACTAATCGTTGCAGAGTTTTTAAAAATAATTTTTTAGAAAATGCACGGCGATATTCGTTAATGCCAAAACTCATATTTTGAAAAAACAATTTCCAGGTGCCACCGTAGCTCAATGCATCAATAGTATCTTTCCAGTTAAAATCCGTTTTGCCATAGCCTTCTCTTTTAAAAGTAAAAACGGCATTGGGTCCACATTCAATTTCGCCATCGGTCATTCTTGTAAAATGCACGCCCAGGAAGGGAAAATCAGGATTGGGAACCGGATAAATCAGATTTTTTATTTTATGTTTTGCCTCTTCAGTCAGTTCATAATAGTCTCCCCTGAAACCCACTACTTTTTCTTTCAATTTTATGTGGTCCCTGCGAGCGAGCCTGTCGGCCTGCAAACCACCACAAAAAATGATAAACCTGCTGCGATAAGTTTCTTTGTTAGTGCCGATAACATTAATGCCATTTTCTTTTTCAAAAGAATTGGCTTCCGTATTTAATTCAAGTTTACTTTCGGGGTTAATGCTTAAAGCAATTTCAACCATTTTATCGGTGGCCTTTACATAATCAATAATTCCGGTACAGGGAACCCAAATACCTGCAATGCCTACACAAAAAGGCTCATGCTCTTTAATTTGTTCAGAAGATATTTTTTCAATCCCTTCAATTTTATTTTCTTGTCCGGTAGCAAATATTTTATCGAGATAAGGGAGTTCGGATTCATCAACTGCTACTACTACCTTACCACATACATCATGCGGAATGTTATTCTCTTCTGCAAATTTTACCAGGGCCTTTCTCCCCTCAACACAATTTTTTGCTTTCAAAGAACCGGGCTTGTAATACAATCCTGAGTGCATCACTCCCGAATTATTTCCTGTTTGGTGAAACGCAAGCTGCTCCTCTTTTTCAATAAGAATTATTTTTAAGGAAGGATGATGTTTTTGCAGTTGGTAAAATGTAGCTGCTCCTACTATTCCTCCGCCAATAATGGCAATGTCAAATATTTCGTTTTTCAATATGGTAATTTAAAATTTGGAGTATTTATTTGTTTACTATAAAATGCTTGCTGTAAAACTTATATTGATGCAAAAATAAATGTTCTTATTTATTGAGATAAAACCATTCTTTAAAAGCGTGAAATAAAAAATCCAGATTTACAGTTGCCATAAAACTCAAAAGATTTAATTGAACAATTAATTCGTGAAAATTAGTGGAACCTGTCTGCCGATGAGGCAGGTTTGTGACTTTTTCTTCAAATAAAAGATAAACTAAAAAATTCAAATTTATTGATACCATTAAGCCAAAACGATTTACCCAGCATAATTAATTCGTGAAAATTGGTGGAATTCGTGGCTTTTCTTCAATAAAATAAGAACTTCATGGTATGTATCACTCTTACGAAGGAATCGCGCAAGCAGAATTAAAAGTGTGGCAAAGAAAAATGCTGCGAAGGCCTTCGCTTTTCAATAACCTTTCAAAAAAAATTCAAACTAAAATCAATTCATGGATACCTGAAAAAGTACACAATGCCATCACCGTAACAATTAAGCAAATGATAAGGGCGGTTTTATTTGGCGCCAAATACACTGTTTCAAAGCCTTTGATAAATTTTAGTTTACTGGTGCGCGAAAATATGGTACGCAAGAAAATAGAGAATTATAAAAAAACCGCGGCGGTGGAAGGAGGCGTTACCGGTGCTGGTGGCATATTGCTTGGACTGGTTGACTTTCCGGTTTTAATTGGCATAAAAATTAAACTGTTGTTCGATATTGCTGCATTATATGGTTTTGATATTAATGATTATAAAGAAAGAGTTTATCTGCTGCACATTTTTGAACTCGCCTTTTCCAGTGATTCGCATCGAAAAGATATTTATTTAAAAATGATTGATTGGAAAACTAAAAGCCGGAATTTACCCGATGATATTCACCAGTTTGACTGGCGAAATTTTCAACAGGAATACAGGGATTACTTAGACATTGCTAAAATGGCGCAACTGATTCCTGTAATAGGCGCTCCGATTGGCTTTGTGGTAAATTACCGGTTAATAAAAAAGTTAGGTATCACGGCAATGAATGCATACCGGATGAGATTGATTGATACTATTCAAATACCTAACGGGAACGATTAAACGAAAAGGATATTAAATTTCACAATCTAATTTTTAATAAAAGTATTATTGTTTATTGTAAATTTATCTTTCAAAAATTTCATTTTATGCCTCCAAAAATAGACTGGCCCGAAGCCATCAAGCCTTTACTGAAAAAATATAAAGGGAAAAAGCATCCATTGGATTATAAAAATAATTATCAGTTACTGGTGGGTGTCATATTATCTGCACAGGATTCTGACAAGCATATCAATCAACTTGCGCCGGAACTTTTCAAAGCTTTCCCCAATATGGAAGCGCTTTCCCACGCCACGCCCGAAACGTTATTTCCTTTTATAGGGAAGGTTCGCAATTTTGGTAATAAAACTAAATGGCTTATTGAGCTTGCCCAAAAAGTAAAGAAAGACAAAAATATTCCGCTCACTCTTGACGAACTCACTGCTTTATCAGGCATTGGCAGAAAATCGGCGAATGTAATCATGCGTGAAGCCGGCGTAGCTCCGGAAGGTGTGATTGTTGATTTGCATGTGGTGCGTGTTGCACCTCGATTAGGAATTGCATCTGGCACCGACCCGAAAAAAATTGAAAAACAAATCATGGATACTTTACCTCAAAATGAGTGGGACGCGGGAATGGCCATGTCATTTTTAGGAAGAGAAATTTGCAGACCAACACCAAAATGTGAGGAATGTTTGATGAATAAAGTTTGTGCATATTATAACGGTTCATCGTAGGGGCAGGGCTTGCCCCTGCCCATTTGTCGTGCAACGACAAATAATACAACATCTAAAATGGGCAACCGCAAGGGATTGCCCCTACGGGGAACAACGTAAAAATGGGAAATACACAAATGAATAATAAACCAAAATACAATCCGAAAATTCACCACCGCCGTTCTATTCGTTTAAAGGGATACGATTATTCACAGGCCGGTTTGTATTTTATTACAATTTGTTGCCAGGATATGATTTGCTGTTTCGGGAAAATTGAAAATGGTGAAATGATATTGAATGAATCAGGTACGATAGCATACAATGAATGGTTTAAATTACCGGATCGGTTTCCAAAT
>DASSHD010000275.1:0-11327 GCA_035693085.1 Hanamia sp.
AAAACAATCAACAAATATTCAAAGAACTTATTTTTAAGTTTGTCAAAGTAGAACTAATGAAAGAAAAAAAGCTTTCTGTTGATGCAAATAGCAATGGGACTATATAACAAGTTGCTTTATTAATTTCTTATGACTCCTACCTAAATAATAGACACTAATATTATTATAATATAACTGACTATACATATTATTAACCATATACCAAAACCTTTCAGTACCCATTCTTTCCTGCTTCTCTTTAAGTCAGGTTCACCATCTATTATATATGAAAGCAAAACCCCAATAAATCCTAATAATATTCCAAGGATGAACCAGCCGCCGTTATATTGTAAGTAGTTGGTATATTTTCTTTTCCTCCACCATTGATAGATCAATCCAAAAATGATCATCAAAAATACAGGGAGTAACAAATTCAGCATTTCCCAAAAGCCTCTTTGTTCACTTGTCTTTTTAGGATCAAGCAGTCTAAGTTTATAATCTTTGGATTTAGCTTCGCTCAATCCCGCATTGTTGATTAGATATTCTAAACAATTTTCTACAAATTGCCTGTTGGCGAATTGGTATTCGTATTGTGTGCCTACAGTATAGGAATTTACTCCCATAGGAAGTGGTTGACCTTTATAACCACCATTCAGCACTATATCTCCATCGCTGACGATGATCATCTTATTATCATTTATATTTTTATCCAAAAAAGGAACTCCATAACTACTTAAAGAATCCATCGTGGCCTGTCCAACCCTGTTTTTATATAAAGAAGTAAATTTCCCTTCCAGCAATACGCCGGCAATAATATTTTTTCTGTTATAAGCCGCATCCACCGGGGCATTCCTGTTTTCGGAGCTACTTATTAAAGCAGGAGTTTCTATAGTTCTGGAATTTGCAGAAGAACTTAATAAAACAGTTTTTTTAATTCCGGGTGCGCTTACAGTATCTATCGAATTGACGAACCTGCCTTCCACCAATCCGATATTTTTATTGATGACGCTATTTTGTTTGGATTCGAATAATGGAAAATAATTCCAATGAAGAAAATCAAACTGGTCTTTGCCGTTCACACTGAAAGGCAAAAAATCACATTGAAGGTCCATCAATAGATCGGGATTAATGCGCACTCCGTATTTGAAAAAAAGATCTGAGAGGTTCAAATTTCTGTCATACGCTATCACTTCGTTTTTCATTTGCAGGCTATCTACTTCCGCATTCAGGCGATCAATAAAACAAAGCAACTTGCCTCCATGCATCACATATTGATCTATTTTTAATTTTTCAGAATCGGTAAAAGTAAGCGTAGGTTTTACAATAATTAATACTTTAAAAGTATCCGGGATTACAGGCTCTGTCTGCAGGTTCATCATAAAAAGATGGTAATTCTTTTTCAATACATTTTCCACAAGGTCATACACTTCGGGGCCTGTAGGCTCTCCGTTGCCAACTGAATATGCTACCATCGGTTTATTAACCTCAATCATTTTTTCAATGGCATTTGCAAATTTGAATTCGAGCAAAGCCTCAGCGCTATTGAGTTCGGGTGCGGTGATAAAAGCGCTTGAACCCGAATATAAATTTACAGGTTGCAATTTGTTTTTATAATTTATAATAGCAGCCGGATAAATGTATTGCGATTGTTCGCCTTCTTTTAACTGCACTTTTAAATTGATAGGAGCCAATCCCATAGAAGCAAGCGTGTCGGAATAAGTTCTTTCTGTGCCAGGTATTTTTTCATCCGCAGAAAGTATTCTATAATGAATGTTTCCGTTTGAATATTCTTTAAAATTCTGTAAAAGCTCCTGTGCGGAAACGGATAAATTTTTAAAGCCTGCCGGAATATCGCCTCTTAAAAAAATAGTAATCTCCATTTTCTGATCAATACTTTTTAAAAGCTTTTTTACCGGAGTAGAGATAGTAAATCTTTTTTCTTTAGTAAGATCAATCCGGCTATGAAAAATGGAAGCGAGATAATTAATCAGCACAATTATAACAATGAGAATAAGCCACCACCATTTTTTATTAAAAGAAGATTCCATTTTTTTCCCGGCTTATTTTTTATTTAATTTTTTTTGTGTTGCAAAAAGAAAAAGAAATATGATGCTTAGAAAATAAATAACATCCCTTGAGTCCACCACGCCACGGCTGATGCTTTGATAATGAAAATGGATACCCAACATTTCTATATAATAATCTGCATTGCCTGTAAATACCGGGAGTTTACTGATAGCTCCAAATCCAAAATATAAAATGATACATGCAAAAGCGCTTAACAAAAAAGCGATTACTGCATTGGAAGTGAGGCTTGAGCACCATGTACTGATGGCTGCAAATACTGAAGCCAAAAGGAATAAACCAATGTAAGAACCAGCAATAGCGCCACTGTCAATGTCGCCGGTAGAAGATAGTGAATGTATTGTAAACACATATAAAAGCGTTGGTATAAGTGCTATAATGATTACAACCACAACTGCAAAATATTTACCCAAAACAATTTGCCAATTTGTAAGCGGACTCGTTTGAAGAGTCTCAAAAGTTCCGGTTTTAAATTCATCGGCGAAACTACGCATAGCCAAAGCGGGAATTAAAAAAATAAATATCCAGGGAGCCAAATCAAAAAATGAACTAAGAGTAGCATATCCAAAATCAAAAATATTACTGTCTTTTAAAACAAAAAGATACAACGCATTCACAATCAGGAATAAAATAATTGTAATATATCCTGTGAGGCTGCTAAAAAACTGATACAATTCTTTTTTTGCTATATAAATCATTAGTTTTAAAAGAGTGCAATTTAAGTGAAGAAAAATAATTTAACAGGTAAGAAAACTGAAAATAGGTTAAAAATCAATGCTATTTCAGGATAATTTAAGTGAATTGGGAATTTTTTTAAAAAAAATCAGGAATTGAAGCAGCGTTTTTAAATAAATAATTGTCTTTATTACCTATTGTATTTTGGAAATACATTTTTTTGAACATTCCCCGGCAGTTTTGTAATTTTTTTTTGAAAAGCAATCTTTACTTGATTTTTTTAGTTTTTAAAATATTTACCAAAACGAACTGCCTATAAAAGTCCCCTTTACCAGGGGATTTTTTGTTTTCAAAATAATTGAAACCAACCTGATATTTATGTGAATAGATAACCTGGTTTATTTCCCTGTCTGGCCAACAGGCAGGTTTGTTTACTGATAAATATTTTTAAAAATTTTCTAAAAAGCAAGAGGCTCACTTTATTAAAGTCAGCCTCTTTATATCTACCATTATGAAAAAAATTATACGCTAAAACTTTCACCACAAGCGCAACTGCGGCTGGCATTGGGATTATTAAAATAAAATCCCTTCCCATTTAAACCATCGCTGAATTCGAGAGTGGTGTTTACCAGATATAAAAAACTTTTCAGATCAGTAACTACTTTAATTCCCTTGTCTTCAAACTCCTGATCCATTGGTTTTTTTTCTTTATCGAAATCCATTTTATAACTAAGCCCGGAGCATCCGCCGCTTTCCACGCTTACACGTAGAAAATAATCATTAGGGGAAAATTGTTTTTCTTCCATCAATTTTACTACTCTGTCTTTTGCTTTTTCACTTACGTAAATCATAGTTTGATGTGCTAATGTGATGATGTGCTAATTAGCCAATGCAAAAATACATTAGATTTCAGCATTTGATTCAGAAAAAATGTGAAAATATGAAAATGTGATACACTTTGGCACATTAGCTAATTATTTTCATTTTGTATATTTGGATAAAATATAGAGCAATTAAAATATTGTAAATATGGAATCCGAATCTATTGTGGAGCGCCTGCTAAAGAACATGGATAACATGCATGAATTAGGCCGTCAGCGTGCTTTTGAATTGGGTAATCCATTTTATGGAAAGTTCGCCGAAGATGGAGGATACTGGCGAAAAGAACTTCCATCCGGCGAAAAATTCTTAGTAACCATTGAAGTTATATCAGACGAAAATGGCTTTCCAGTAAAGATTAATGATACCATTATTAAAAAATTAGAGAATTAATGAAAAAGCCCGAACTGATATTTATCGCGGGTTGCAATGCTTCGGGTAAATCTACATTCATTCGAACCAGACTAAATGAGTTTTCCGGCTTCGAAGTAATAATGACAGATGCTTATAAAGGACGAACGAAAGAAGTATTTAAGCAGGCTTTGCTTCGGGGAAAAGATATTGTATTGGAAACTGTCTTTAATGATGAATCTTTTAAAAACCTTGTAGATGATGCACGAAAAGCTGGTTATATATCTTCTTTAATTGTACTTTTTCTGGACAGTGCTGAACAGTCAAAAGATAGGGTTGCAATTCGTGGGATGCAACAGGGTGGAATAACTATTTCGGGAAGTAATGTAGATATTAATTTCAATGAAAGTCTTAAAAATATAGCTACATACTACTTTTATTTTGATAAATGCGATTTTATTTATACGGGGATAGGAGGCGAAAATCAGAAAATTATGAGTTTCCGAAAGTCAGAGTTGATAACCTACCAGGCAAATAATTTGCAGTACCCGCAAAGATTTGCTCAGTTTAGTTTTAGCAAAAAAAGATTGGATGAAGATAATTTTAAAATTATTATTACTAACCGGAATTTTTCACGAAAAATTTAGTGGATAGCAAAACTCCAATGATTAAGCGATTTAAAGTTTAAAAAATATGAGGTGAATGTTTTAATAATCACCACATTAGCTAATCGGCTATTTATCACATCAACTAATTAATCAAACTAACTAATTGATCAATCGTATAATCTATTTCTTCTTCTGTAGTAAATCTGCCTAAACCAAAGCGTAATGATGAAAGCGCCATTTCATCACTTAGCCCTAATGCCTTCAAGACAAAAGAAGGTGAAAGTGTTGCCGAGGTGCAGGCCGATCCTGAACTTAATGCAATATTTTTACTCAGTTTGGCCATTAATTCAGCACTATTAATATTTTTGAAACTCAGGTTACTTACATTAGGTAAACGATGTCTGGTATTTCCATTTATAAAAACATCTTTTATTTTTAAAAGTTCCCGTTCTAATTTATCCCGCAATTTGATTACTCTTTCGCCATCTTTTCCCATTTCAATCATGCATAATTCACATGCTTTACCAAAGCCTACAATTCCGGGGACATTTAAAGTGCCGCTTCGAAATCCTCTTTCATGACCGCCACCATCTATCTGTGCGGCAATTCTCACTCTTGGACTTTTTCGGCGAACATATAATGCTCCCACTCCTTTTGGTCCATACATTTTATGAGCTGAAAACGACATTAAATCAATGTTGTCTTTTATCACATCCACAGGTATTTTCCCTACAGCCTGAGTGGCATCTGTAAAAAAAATAATGCCCTGTTTTTTTGCGATAATGCCTATTTCTTTTATTGGTTGAATGACTCCAATCTCATTATTAGCATACATTACAGCAATCAAAATGGTATTTGGCTTTACCGCATTTCCCAATTCTTTGATATCAATTAATCCATCTTTCTTTACATTGAGATAGGTAATCTCTGCTCCGATTTTTTCAAGATGGTTACAGGAATCTAAAACAGCTTTATGTTCTGTCTTTACTGTAATGATATGATTCCCCTTTGAAGCATACAATTCAAAAATACCCTTCAATGCAAGATTATCAGATTCTGTAGCGCCGGAAGTGAAAACAATTTCCTTTGATTCTGCACCTATTAATAGCGCCACCTGTTCGCGTGCATATTCTACTGCTGCTTCTGCTTCCCAGCCAAAAGTATGGGTATGACTGGCGGCATTACCAAAGTGTTTTGTAAAAAACGGCATCATACTTTCCAAAACACGCGGATCCATTGGCGTGGTAGCATTATTATCCAGGTATATTGGAAGGTTGATCATTTTTTTGTTTACAAATTTAGTTTAAAGTGTAAATCTTTCCCGATTCCCGTCATGATTGCTTTCGGGATATGATTCTCCCTTTCGGTAAAATTTATCTAAATTCATTTTATGAAAAAAATTGAACACATCGGGATCGCAGTAAAAAAATTATCTGTATCTATTCCACTTTTTGAAAAATTATTAAATACTCCATGTTATAAAACGGAAACAGTGGACAGTGAACGAACAAATACGGCATTTTTTAAAACAGGCGAAAATAAAATTGAATTATTAGAAGCTTATTCTGATGCAAGCGTTATCAATAAATTCATAGAAAAAAGAGGTGAAGGAATTCATCATATTGCTTTTGAAGTGGATGATATTGAAAAAGAAATGAAGCGTTTAGTAAATGAAGGTTTTACTTTAATAAATGAAAAACCCAAAGCAGGCGCCGATAATAAAATGGTTTGTTTTTTGCATCCTAAAAACACGAATGGTGTTTTGATTGAATTAGTAATGGAGAAAAAGTAAATATATTTTTATAAAATAGGAATCCAGATTATTTGTTTTTTTACTGCCTTCCGTATTCATTATTCCTGAATAATGTTCGTTCAAGAATGACCAACTTCAATAACAATAAAACAATTCAACAATAAAACAATTTATTCCTCATTCCGCATCAAATCTTTCTACACTCTCAATACCCGGTAACGCATTTAATTTAGAAACCAATTCATCCAGTTCATCTTTGTCATGTACGTACACTTTTACATTCCCTTCAAAGAGGCCTTCTTTGGCTTCGATGGTAAGTGCATTGATATTTATTTTTAAAGTGCCACTGATCAGATTGGTGATTTTATTGATGACACCTACGTCGTCAAGGCCAATAATTTTAATACCGGTAAGGAAAGAAATTTCTTTGTTCTTAACCCATTTCGTTTTTACAACCCTATGGCCATAGTTTGATAAAAGCCGCGCTGCATTTGGGCAGTTTGTCCTGTGAATTTTTAATCCTTCTCCCTGCGTTACAAAACCAAAAACATCGTCCCCCGGAATCGGTTTGCAGCAATTAGCTAAAGAGTACATAATCTTATCGCTGCTTTCGCCAAAGATGATCAGTTCAGTATCCCTTTTATTATCTTTTTTAGAAACAGTGTCGGGATTAACTTCAGAATTAGGTTTACTAATTTTAGGTGGAGAAATTTTATCGCCTATTACATGAAATTCGTTCAGTTCTTTTAGGTCTATTTTTTTTACAGCAATGTCGTAAAGCAGGTCCAGTGTAGAATTGACCTTATAAAATGCGGCAATTTCTTCCTGGTTGGCCTGGTTCATAGTAACTCCCATTCCTTCCAGCCTTTTAAGTAAAATGCTTTTCCCTTCTTCAGCAATTTTCCTTTTTTCTTCTTTTAATGAATCTTTTATTTTAGACCTTGCTTTAGAGGTTACTACCATTTTTAGCCATTCGCTTTTTGGTTTTTGCTTGGTAGAAGTAATAATTTCGACCTGATCGCCGCTTCTTAATTTATGTCCGATAGGCACCAATTTATGATTTACTTTGGCTCCAATGCATTTTTCACCAATAGCAGTGTGAACTGCAAAAGCAAAATCAAGCGCAGAAGCCCCGCTTGGCAACATTTTTATATCCCCTTTGGGAGAATACACATAAATTTCTTCAGCTAAAAAAGATACTTTAAAATCCTGGAGAAAATCTATTGAATTGGTATCCTGAGCCGCCAACATATCGCGTATTTGCTTGAACCAGTTATCGAAGCGATTTTCTTCTGTAGCGCCTTCTTTATATTTCCAATGAGCCGCCAGTCCTTTTTCAGCTATGTCGTTCATGCGTTTGGTACGTATCTGCACTTCTACCCATTTCCCATGTGGCCCCATCACAGTAGTATGCAATGCTTCGTATCCATTACTTTTTGGATTACTCAGCCAATCTCTTAACCGCTCCGTAGAAGGGTTGTACTCGTCAGTAACCAGGCTGTAAACTTTCCAGCAATCTTCTTTTTCGTGTTCAGGTGAAGAGTTCAAAATAATTCTGATGGCAAACAGGTCATACACCTCTTCAAACGAAACCTCTTTCTTTTTCATCTTATTCCAAATGGAATGGATACTTTTTGGCCGGCCGTATATTTCAAAATCAAATTCTCCAAGTATGAGTTTTTCTTTAATAGGCCTTATGAAATCATTGATATACCTGGTTCTTTCTCTTTTAGTATCAGCTAATTTTTCTGCGATATACCGGTAACTATCAGGCTCCATATATTTCATCGCCAGGTCTTCCATCTCAGTCTTTATATTGTAAAGCCCCATCCGATGAGCGAGCGGTGCATAAACATATACTGTCTCAGAAGCGATTTTTAATTGCTTCTCACGCTTCATACTACCAAGGGTACGCATGTTGTGCAATCGGTCAGCCAGTTTTATTAATATTACCCGTGGATCGTCTGTGAGAGTAAGTAATATTTTTTTAAAATTTTCAGCTTGTTGAGATGAATTAGCATCCAGAACATTAGAAATTTTGGTAAGGCCATCAACAATTTTCGCGATCTCCGGTCCAAATTCCCGCTCTATCATTTCAAGTGTAATATCAGTATCTTCCACCGTGTCGTGCAGTAACGCACAAATAGTACTTCTGACACCCAGGCCTATTTCTTCTACGCAGATCATGGAGACAGCCAAAGGATGTAAAATATAAGGTTCGCCACTTTTGCGACGCATAGTTTTATGTGCTTCAGCCGCCATTTCAAATGCAATCCTTACCTGCTCTTTACTTCCGGGTTTTAGTTTTGGTTTTAATGCTCTCAAAAGAGCACGGTACTTACGAAGAATTTCCTTTTTTTCTTCTTCTTCGTTCATTGTATATTTTGGGATGTCGAGTGTGCTTTCCATTAACTACGAATTTACACAAGAATTAAATTGAAAAATAAAAATTAAAATCTCTTTAATAATTTGGATTTTAATTTGCGGGAAAATATTTTAATGGATGTTTTCTCAATCACGGTAGATAATAGCTTTTAATTTTCCATTATTACAGGTTACCAGATTTTAGTTTTTATCAAAAAATCCGTTACTTTTGCCGCCCCAAAAGCGCATGTGGTGAAATTGGTAGACACGTCAGACTTAGGATCTGATGCCGCAAGGTGTGGGGGTTCGAGTCCCTCCATGCGCACTTTCTTCAACAAATTTTCTTATTAAAGAAAATAATAAACCGTACTTAAATCGGTTTTAAATATAGAGTAATGGCAAGTGTAACAAAAGAAAATCTTGGTAATCTTCACGACAAATTAACCGTAAAAGTTTCTAAAGAAGATTATCTCCCTTCGTTCGAAAAAACAATAAAAGATTATAGCAAGAAGGCTAATATTCCCGGTTTCAGAAAAGGAATGGTACCAGTTGGTATGGTGAAAAAAATGTATGGCGCTTCCATCTTTTACGATGAGGTAATCAAATCTGTAGAAAAAGAATTGCAGGAATATCTGTCGAAGGAAAAGCCTGAGATTTTTGCGCAGCCATTACCTATGGAAAATGATTTGCGCAAGCTTGACTTAAATAAGCCCGATGATTATGAATTTCCTTTCGAGATTGGATTGAAACCTGAAGTTACTTTAGATGCGTTGACGACTGCCAAACCAATTTTTCACAAAGTGAAAACCACTCCGGAAATGGTAAATGAAGAAGTGGAAAAACTTATTACCAAGAATGGTGATCTTAAAGATGTTGAAACGGTTTCTGCACCGGAAAATGTATTAAATGTTTTGTTTGAAGAAAGCGATGCAGAAGGAAATGTAGTAGAAGGCGGTATTTCAAAAGACAATTCTATTTTATTAAAATATTTTTCTGAAGAATATCAGCAAAAACTACAGGATAAAAAAGTAAATGATTTTATTATCCTTCAATTAAAAGAGGCATTTCCTGAAAAAGAAAGGGAATGGATCTTATCCGATTTGGGCTTGGACAAAGAAGATGCTTCTTCAATAGAAAAGTATTTTAAAATGACCATAACAAAAATCGGTTTGGTAGAGAAAAAAGAATTAAACGAAGAATTTTTTAACCAGGTTTTTCCGGGTAAAGAACTAAAGACAGAAGATGATTTTCGTAAGACAGTAGAAGAAGAAATTCAAAAACAATGGGACGCGGCAGGCCACAATCATGTGCAGGACCAGCTTTACCATACTTTAATAGATACTCCGTTACAATTCCCTGATGAATTTTTAAAACGCTGGATCGAGGTCGGAGGCGAAAAGGTAAAATCAAAAGAAGAAGTAGAAAAGGAATATCCGCAATTTGCAAATCAGTTAAAATGGACACTGATCAGTGATAAAATAATCAAAGACAATAATCTTGATGTAACTGAAGAAGAATTAAGAGCTAACATGAAGAAAGAGATTATGGGCTATTTTGGCCAGATGAATTTAGGAGAAGATGCTTCCTGGATGGAAAGCTATATTGACAGAATGATGAAAGATGAAAAACAAGTGGACAGTTCTTACCGGAGATTGATCACTGAAAAATTATTTAACTGGCTGGAATCACAGGTAACACCTGAAGAAAAAGAAACTTCATCAGAGGATTTTTTAGCAATGCAGCATCACCATCACCATTAAGAAATTGAAAATTGATAGTTGAAAATTGAAAATTCCTGGCGATAAAGAAACAGGGATTTTGAATATTTGTTTGTTTACTATCAATGCAAATATTAATTCTCCATTTTCCATTTTCAATTTGCCATTCTCTCCCCTGTCCTTTTGTCTTATTTTTTTAGTTAGCATAATATTTGGAACTTCACCGCTATAATTTGTTTTAAATTAAATTTAATTTATGAATATCGGAAAAGAATTTGAAAAATACGCTGTAAAACACAGAGGTATCAGCAGCAATACCCTCGATGGATATATAAAACATAATGTTACTAACCTAACCCCTAATATTATCGAAGAAAGGCAAATGAATGTAGCAGTAATGGACGTTTACAGCCGTTTGATGATGGACAGGATCATCTTTCTCGGCTATCAGGTAAATGATGAAGTGGCTAATATCATTGTTGCTCAATTGTTATTTTTAGAAAGTTCCGACCGCACAAGAGATATTCAATTATATATCAATTCACCGGGAGGAGGCGTTTATGCAGGATTGGGATTATATGATACCATGCAGTTTGTAAATCCTGATATCGCTACCATTTGTACAGGAATAGCCGCAAGTATGTCAGCCGTATTAATGGCAGCAGGAGCTGCAGGGAAAAGAAGCGCTTTGAAACATTCAAGAATTATGATGCATCAACCAAGCGCAGGAGCGGCAGGCCAGGCTTCAGATGTAGCCATTACTGTAGGTGAAGTAAGAAAAATAAAACAGGAACTTTATGAAATCCTAAGTACTCATACGGGACAAACAGTAGATAAAATTGCAAAAGACAGTAACCGCGATTTTTGGATGACCGCTACGGAAGCCAAAGATTACGGACTGGTAGATGAGGTATT
>DASSHD010000276.1:0-2196 GCA_035693085.1 Hanamia sp.
ATTTAAAACATTTTTCGGCCTTTTGTACAAATTAAAATAAGAAGTGTCTTTACTGTTAAAATCTTTTGTAGCAATTTTCCCATTTACATAAGTATAGTTTAAAGATGCGGAAAGTGATGAAGAGAAATTAATGGTTGCTTCGGTTTCAATTCCATAGTCTTTCTGTTTATCTGCATTAATATATTTACTTGCGTACGTTACAGGATCAGTATAAAAATATAACACATCCCTGATGTCTCTTGCAAAACCCATAACCCTCGCATTTACATTATTGGAATAATATTGTAATCCCGCTTCATAATTCACAGATTGTTCCGGTTTCAAATCTCTGTTGCCATACTGCGAATACAACTGGTAAAGTGAAGGAACATGATACGCGGAAGAAATATTTGCAAATATTTTATAATGATTTTTGAGTAAAAAAAATGGATTGAAGGAATAAGTAAAGTTGCTGCCATAAGTACTATGATGATTCCACCGTCCGCCTAATTCTGTGTGAAAGCCCTTGCTTGTTTTTAAAATAATGGAAGCGTAAGTACTTAACTGGCTCGTCTTTGCACTATCTGCGGAAATTGGTAATGAAGGATATCCATAATCCGGTAATGAAATATAAGATTGGGTAGTTGAATTCCTTATATAATCTATGCCTGCAAGGAATTCTATGTTTTTATTCAAATTCAGATTTGTATAAAGCTCTGCATAATTTGACGTGCCATAATACTTCCCGTTTGCATACTTCTCAAAAATATTGGTATATGTTGAATCATCAAGAAGGCTTCTGTTAAAACGGTTATAACTGTATTGAAACCTGGCGAATCCTTTGTTTAATTTATAATCAATAGAAGTTCCGGCTATTATATTGTCGTTATGATTGGTATAATCTTTATCATCTGTAAATGCGCCTGCATCAACATCTGCCCGATTGTTATTATATTTCCCAAACAATCGAACTGATGTTTTTTTAAAAGGTTGAAACCCATAATTTAACTGAACTACATCCTGGTTGAAACCGTCTTTATCAAAGTTGGCTTTACCTGTAGAATCATAAGCTGATGAAAATCCTTTGCTTTTAATTTTATTGTAAGAAATAAAATACGTTTGCCCCTTACCGTTATTACCACTCATAGAAACTGCCCCTTTGTAAGTATCATAACTTCCGGCAGAAAGATCCACATTAAAGTTAAAAGGTTTTTCTCCGGATTTTTTTGTGATGATATTAATTACACCGGCTACCGCATCAGATCCATACAATGTGGATTGTGCTCCTTTTAAAATTTCAATTTTTTCAATATTATCCAACGAAAAATTATTCAAATCAAATTCGCTGGTAATGCCCGATGCATCGTATAATGGAACACCATCGAGTAAAATCAAAGTATTACCCGAAGATGCGCCTTGCAAATAAATAGTTTGGTTGGTACCGAGATTATTATCAGCGCCATTAATGATCAATCCCGGTTGCTGGTTCAACACTTCGCCTAAAGATTTACCAAAACTTTTTTGCAGTTGTGCCTGCGTAATTACATCAACCACTTTCCCTGTTTCACTTTGTTTGACAGGAGATTTAGTTGCAGTTACAATTACTTCATTAAGGGTTTTTGCAGTTGTGTCTTGCCGTTCCTGTGCCTGTAGCTGGTTGCTGAAGATTACAGCAGCCGCAATAAAAATTCCTTTTTTCATTTGTAGAAAAATTTTTTTTGTGACTGCTTTCGAAAATTAAAAGAAAGAAATATAAATGCTTTTCAGCTTTTACACTCCATGCCCTTCACCCGAAAGCTTTGAATGATTGTTTATTAAATTGGCAGGTCTTCTGGCTTTCCCGATTTTCAGACACCTTCCCGCTCAAAGCCATGAACAGTGGTTTGTAGATTCTGAAAATACAATGCAATTTTCTTTGCATCGGGATTACAGCTACGGGGATAGCTCCGGAATTGAACCGGATTCCCATTTAATCTTTTCTAAAATTTATTAGAAGTAAGAACCAATTACAGCAGCAAATGTAACGGCAATATTTTAAGAATTCAAAAAGAACTTACTAAGAATGTTTAAACTGAAACACAATTCCAGCATAATAATTTCTACCCGGTGCTGCGTTGTAATAACGGCCAACTGCGGCATTGATATCGTTGCCTAAACTGTATTTTGTATCAAAAATATTATCGGCCGCTGCAAAAATTTCGGCGTGGATCTTTTTGC
>DASSHD010000277.1:0-4944 GCA_035693085.1 Hanamia sp.
TTGGCTATATCAATGGCTGAGTGATCAATATCCACTCCATAAATACTTTCCTGTATGCAATGCCTTTTAAATTCATAGGCAGTTCTTTCTTTTTGTTTTTTTACAGGCAAATAAGTGGTTAGTATCTCTCTCGCTTTTACAATTTCATTCATGATACCCACTGGAAAAGCACCGCTGCCAATTGCAGGATCGCAAACCCTTATATCTGCAAGGGCTTTATCAATGTCCGCAGCATAAGTACGGATACTTTCGGGCAAATGATATGAATACCTAACCGTTTCGCGGCCGGCCTTTTCCACCCTGGCGTCATTATCAATGGCTGAATTTCCTTCCCTTATAAACTTTTCTAAATCCTTCTTCGGAACTTTTATGGTGGCCCCAAATTCTGCTTCCAACGCCAGTTGCCCTTTACGGACTTTGTTACCAAACATATCCGTTTGAGCAGTTCCCAGTTTTTGATAAGCAGCAGGTTCATTATTAAGCGCTGTATCTAAATAATTGACCAGGCTTTCCTGGCACATATAATGCACAATTTCCCTGGGTGTATAAAAAGCGCCTTTGCTTTTACGGTCTTTTACTTCCAGTAACTTTTCAAAGACTTTCCCCAGCATTTCCGGGTCCACCGCTACTTCTTTCTCCAAAGGCTCATCTTCTTTTACCGTAAAATTGTACCGGTCGAATACATCTAAAATACCATCACCCGTATCACCTTCTTTAGTTATATTTTCATTGGTAAAAAAATCATTAGGAATTTTAACCGTAATATTTTTCCAGTCATAGTCCGCCTCAAACAATCCACCGTTCAGAAATGGAATTTTGCAATCCAGCAAGCGATAATAAGAAGGGTCGGCGGCATTGCGCCTTTCCTCTGCCAGGGCCTCGTAAAAAAGGTATTGCAGGTAATCAGTGTAATAATTCTTTTTGGCAGATGTTGCTTTTTCCAAAAACGAACGAAGGAATTTTTTATCGCCTTCGCCCCACTTTCCGTTTTTATCTACACCCAGCCAACCCTTCTTTTGCAGAAAATACAAGAACACAATCTGGCCTAATAATTTTTTTGTAAAGCTGATGTGATCAATATTTTTAGCTGTTAATTCATTTCTTAATTCACGGTTCTTCTCTAACTGTTTCTCAAAAAAATCGCTGACATGTAAGAACAGTTCTTTGTATTTATCAAAAAATTCAATAGTAACTATTTCAATGTTAAAGGCTTTTTCAATATCTTCTAACAAAGGAACCTTATCCATCGTGAGTAAGCCAGCCAATTGCTTTTGAGCAGTATGGCTTCTTTCATTTTTACCTACCAAAAAAGAAAAACGTTTTGCCGGCGTGAGTTCATCTTTCTTTTTCTCTAATGAGTATTGCATTTTTATCAAAGAAAAACGCCAGTCTTCCGAACCTTCTGTATAAAAAGCAACAATAGCTGCATCCTTTAATTCACCGCCACGGCTACCATTTAAGTACCTGCGAATAAAGTTTCTTTGCGCCGTTCTTGCATATTCAATGCTGTGATCTCTTTTAAGCTCCACCATTAAAATATCAATGAAGTTTCCAGTTGCATCTTCGTACTTTCCTATACGTTCCATCTTGCGGATGTATTCAGAAAATGCATCGGGTAAATGCGCGCCTGTTTGAATAAAAGATTTTTCTTCATATTCATCTTTCAACAAATTGTTGATGAAATGAATGAATTGTGTTTTATTGAAAGGGTTCTCAAAAGTTTGTTTGATCAGCCGTTGCGCTTCCTGTGATTTCATTATTTACAGTTTGATAAAACATTCTGAAAGGATAACTTCCCTGGCACTATATTTTGCCTCATCATTTATTGTTTTTGTGCCTCTAAAATAATCGTCGGGGATATTTTTTTTCAATACTCCAAAAATTTTCAAAGGTTGCACTTCATCCTTTAATTCGGTAAAAATTCGTTTGGTAAGGTTTTTTGCAAGAGAACCTTCTTCCAATAATTTGATGACATCCTTGATAAATTGTTCAGCATCTTCTGTGAAGCCTTTATACATCCGTACTTCTTTACTTTTCAGGATTTTTAAAACGCGAATGGCATTGTCTTTACCGCCGCCACGAACATCCTCTACCTGTATCTCAACATCCTGTAAATCTGCTTCCATTTGCTTTTTATTTTGTGCAAGCAAATCATAAAAAGTACTCAAAATTGGATACTTTTTTGTTTCAGGAATTGCCTCAAATAATTTCGCAGTAGTAATGAAATCAATTTCGTTTGCCTCATTTTTAGTTCCAATATAAAATTTTTCTAAACGCCCTTTTCTGAAATAGGTTACCAGGGCATTCTCCTCTATATTGATTGCAGGAAGTGCCTTTCTTGCAGTTCTACTCTTTTTTGGAAGATGTTTTATGGTTTCAAACAAATTGAGATCATTATTTCTTATATCTGTTATAACCTGAAGGTATTTTAATTCACTGTCCTGGGTTTCATCTTCGCCGGTAATAAATTCTTTAGAAGTTAATTTATTAAACAATTCAAAAGACTTTATTTCTTCACCATCAGTAAGTAGCCTTGCATCGTTGCCCAACATTTCAATAAAATAATTGATTTTGGCAATGGCTGCTTCCTGTAATTTAATGAGGTCATTGCTTTGCTTAGTGGGAAAGAAATTAAACGTATGTATTTTAAGATGTGGGGTATCTACCCTATTGATACGCCCCACCCTTTGAATCATTCTTGTCGGGTTCCAGGGTATATCATAATTGATCACTACATTGGAACGATGCAAGTTGATACCTTCTGAAAGAACTTCTGTAGCAATCAAAATACGGTATTCATCCGATTTATTTCTTGCCTTATTATCGAAGTTTGAAATAACTGTTTTTAATTCATTCTGATGTGAGCTACCATGATAGAAGAGTACTTTTTCATTGAGTCTTTTCTCTAAACCCGATTTTAAATAGTCTCCGGTTTCTTTTGATTCGGTAAACAAAATAATTTTGCTTTGCTTTAGTACTTTGTGATCTTCGATGCTCTCAACAAATTTATCCAGTTTGGGATCTTTCTTTACCTTTTCCCACATCTCATCAATTTGTTGAAGCGTTTTTAAGTCACTTTCAAGGTGCTTTTTAAATTGAGGTGTAAAATCTGAAGCTTTTAATTGCTCAGCCTTTTCATCATCAATTAATCGTTGTATTCCTTCAAAATCATCATCTAATAAACATTCCAATACCTTGCTGAAATGCTTTTTACTAAAATACACAAAGCCTTTTTTATAGGCCTTTAAAAAACCTTCATAAGATTCAATAAAGCGTTGCAGGGTTTTTCTAAAAGCATAAAAGCTGCTGTCCAAACGTTTCACCAAAAGTGTTTTCATAAACACCATTAAGTTTTTCTGTCGTACTTCCTCATTGGGATCAAGCCTTTCTTTAAGGTAAAGCAGTGGGCCATAACGTGCATAGGAAAAGCTTTTTTTATCGGTAATGAGCCGGATGGTTTCCATAAAAATTTTATCCAGTTTATCATCCAGTTCATAAAACAGCGGTTCTGGTTTCACTACATTTGGAAACTTAAATCCTTGAATAGCCAGATCATCTTTAAAATATTTCTGTATTTCATTTCTCGTCCTGCGCACCATTAAATGTTTTAAAACCTTTTCCCGGATTTGATGCGCATTGTCCTTTACTATGGCCATGTACTGCTCATAATCGCCCTGACGATCCAAATTCCGAAGCCGTCTTTCAAGGCCGTTAAAGAAAACATCTAAATTCTTTACCCCCGGAATAGTACTATTTTTTCCTTTTTGAAACAGTTTTACTTGTGAAAGAATATCTGAAGGTTTATTGTTTAATGGTGTTGCAGTAACCAATATTACTTTCTTGCCTTTACAGATTTGGGATAGCAATTCATAGCTCATGTTTGATTCGCTCCGGAACTTGTGGGCTTCATCAATAAAAATATTATCATAGCGATCGGTTCCCTCTCCAATAATTTTGGCAAGTTTTCCCACTGATTCAAAGTGTGAGGAAACTTTGAACTCATGAAAAACATTTGTCCAGCTATTAGGATTGCTTCTATCAATCAAAGCAGGTGATGCAATCACCAAATTCCTGCCAGGTAGCTGATTAGCTAACATTGCAGCAATATAAGTTTTTCCTAAACCAACAACATCGGAAAGAAAAACTCCGCCATATTCGTCTAATATTTTTTTTGCATTATAAACGGCTTGCTCCTGATATTTAAGGCGCATAAAGTCTTTGGGGAAATTTTTATAAAAGAGATCCTCATCGATATTCAAATCTTCCCTGAAATATTCATAGAGTAATTTTAAGTAAAGCTGATAGGGTGTAATTGTATCATTGAGCCAGGTTTTTTTCTGAATAGTATCTACATAATATTCAGAAATATCTACAGCTTCTAACCAAAGTTTTTCAAACTGTTCTAATGCAAAGTTAACATCAGAACGATTCTTAAGTTGAACATTAAACTCCCTCTGGCTTACCAATCCTGAATCAGAAAAATTACTTGAGCCGGTAATCACATTTCCAAAATCCCTATCTCCTTCTTTATATCGGCTGATATATACTTTTGCGTGAAGATTTCTGCTTGGATGCGCTTTAATTTCTATTTTTCCCAATTCAATAAATTCGCAAAACTTCCTGATACCTTCCTCGATATCCTGACTATCAGCAGAAGTTTCTACTTCTTCCAAAAGTTCTTTTTCAAATACTTTAGTAATTCTGTCGTGAGATTCAAAATCAAATTCTTTTTGACGTGTGGTTTCAATAACCTGGTAGGTTCTCTTGTCCACTGATAACCCGACCAGGATCCTTATCTTATCAATGTGTTCAAAAGATTTATAAAGATGGAAAAATCCGCTACTCCTGAAATAGCCTACTAAAATATCGAAGTAGCGTACGTCTTTGAGAGTGCATTTAAATCTATCCAAAAGGGTAGAACCCGCTTCGTTGGTGAAAAAAGTA
>DASSHD010000278.1:0-2516 GCA_035693085.1 Hanamia sp.
ATGAGCAAACTTAATTTTTTTTTAGGAAGTGTGTTTTCAAGAGTGTCTTTCAGTGGTAAGGGCTTTCAACATTGAGGATGAAATGCTCTTATTAAAAGAGAATTTCTTTGATAGCGGCGAAATGATATTGGTTATTTATTCAGTTCGTTGAAAAGGGATTTAGTGGGGATTGACCAAGCTATTCAGTTTTCAGCAAGGGGATGTCCTTTTGGATAATGCTGGTAAATGTTATAATAGGCGAGTACCTCAGGCGATGGCTTTTTAAAGCGTGCTTCTTCATACTCCGCCTCATACATTTCATCAAAATTTTGTTGTAGCTTATTTATCTCGTTTCGCTGCTGCTCTTTTTCCAGTCGTTGTTTCATAGCCTCGGAAGGATCATAATTTTCAATATCATTATTTTCTTCTTCATCTTTTTCAAAGCTTACCAGGCCCATCCGCGGAAAAGAATACTCCCAGTCTAAATTTTTTTCTTTTAGTATTTTAAAAATAAATTCATATACCTGTGTAATATCTGTTCTTTCTTGTGTAAAAATATGACCCATGTAAAAATCCATGTAATCAAAAAATTTACCTGGTACCAATTCCAACTTATTGATGACATCAGCAATGAAACGTCCGGAACCCCTCCATGATCCTAAATCATAGCTTTCTCCATTTTCATTATACACGGTATGATTGTTTGAAAAAATATTCCAGATGCAATCGCCAAAAATCGAAACCATCTCATATTGTTCATCAACAGGTTCCGATTTTATATCTTTTATAAATTCCTCAAAGCTTACTATAGAATTAACGTCTATCTGCTGTTTCCCGGCCTTTTGCAAGGCAGCTATGTTCTCGCTCATACGGCAATATTCTTTATACCGTTGTTCAGGTGTGGGGTGAAAGATTAAAACCAAAGGGGAGTTTGCAAATCCATCAGGCGCAATCGTTGGCAACAATTCCGGAATTGACTGAAACAATTCAATCAATAATGCTTCACAAATATCTTCAGGCAGTTCTTTATATTCCATGAGATAAATTTGGTTTGGAAGCAAGTTACAATTTGTGATTGAATTGGTTGAGAGGGATGGTTAGTGAAGGTTGTAATAAATAAGGCCTGCATCAGTATAGTATCTCATCAATTTAAATATTCTTTGGATGAAGTAGCTGCCTCGCCGGCAAGGGATTTTATCATCATCTACAAATTTAATAATACCTTTTTTATCTTCTTACTTGAGTTGTTCATATATTGATCGTAAGAATAAATTTTCATTGAAAGCGTTGAAGAGTTTACCAGCAACATATAAACTTTGCAATTGTCCCTGAGCTCTTGTTTTAAATATTTGATTGAAAGATTTTTCGCGGATTTTCTCATCAGCAGAAATGATAGAGGAGGATTTATTATAGATCCAATCATTGGATAAAATCTCCTGATTTTTTTTGAAATACTCTGCAAATCGTTGGTACTGGGGTTGTCCCAATACTTGAGTATTAATTCCAGCGTTTCTTGTTCCTTCGTTAGTATTTTCATCATTAATTGTTTTATTAAGATAATGCTGAGGTTGGTTCGCTATTCTCAAATAATACATTAGGGCTTAATTCATAAGGTTGAATAGTTTTATTCCAGGTTTTAATATCTATTAATTCAATTCCTATGTTTTTCCAGGACAAAGTCTGGTTTCTGAGCTTAACTTTTTTAAATTCGTTTTCATCAAGCAATAAGTATTCAGGGTCTTCTTTAGTAACCTTCCATTTATTAAAGAGCTCTTTAAAATCAATAACCCTGGTTTCTCCATTATTAAAAATGCAATATATTTTGAAACCCCTGATAGATTTAATTTTGAGAATCCTCGTCAGCTTAATACTGTCTTCCATCGTTGTAAGTTTGGATTTAACCTTGTAAAATTATTTAATTAAGATTTTTTTTATTTCTTCACCCGCTACCTAAGTTAAAGTTACCATATCTGGCAACAACTAAAAGTATTTTTACGACACTCTCTATTGGTGCAATTCAAATTCGAAGGCCACTGGATTGAATCCGCCGACGTACACAAACCAGGGATAAATTAAATCCATTCGAATTTATCAATGTAAATATGGCTCTTCATTTCTACAGTGTATTTGAGATTTTGGGGTTTTAGTTTTAAATTATAACATCCTCCATCCCCATTGATTCTTACCCTTATTGAAGGACTTCATGGCCTCACCTGAAACTGTCAAACCATTTTCTAAATTTCGTTTTTTGACTATCTCCCGTGAAACAAAGACATCATTTATAAACCCAAAATCATTGTTGTCCCGAATTGCAATTCTGCCTTCGACTTTTCTTAGAAACTGATCTCTAAATTTCTCATCCACATGTTTAGTAGCCGTATAGACGTTGTACCTTCCATCTTTATCATTCTTTTGAAAGCGCACTTTCAATATCTCTCCAACATGAACGCTTTGCAGGAAACGCTCGTATTTAAAGAATCCCGCTTTTTCATCGGAAGAAATAAAATTTAAAATTTTCCGATCTTTATTCACAAAAT
>DASSHD010000279.1:0-7165 GCA_035693085.1 Hanamia sp.
AACGTGAAGTTTAAGCTCATTCTTAGAATGTTTGCTGTAGTTAAAAGAGGTTCAAAATATGTGGACAACTACCAGGTTGCTGCATGAATTCGGGGAGACAGAAAATAAATTTGGTGGTTTCTTAATCCTAGAATACAAACATAGCCATCCGGCAGGCAAACAAATAATTGGGGGTTCTATTTTATTTTTGCAACTCTTCCCAATACTCGGCAGCCCTGCGTGTGTGCGGTATCACAATGGTACCTCCTACAACATTGGCAACAGCAAAAACCTCATATATCTGTTCCGTTGTTACCTCGAGTTCGTGCAATTTTCCCAGATGATATTTTATACATTCATCACAGCGTAAAACCATGCTGGCTACTAATCCCAGCATTTCTTTTGTTTTTTTATCAAGCGCTCCATCTTCATAAGTATTGGTATCAAGATTCCAAAGGCGTTTCATCACAAGGTTATTTTTGCTTAAAATAACCTTATTCATTTTTTCACGATAGCCGTTAAATTCTTTAATTAATTCTGACATAAAAATTTTTTTAGATGATGAGAAGACTCAGAAATTTATTTACAATCTAACATTGTAACAATATGAGAGTAAACATAGAACCCTCTCATAAACACCCCTTCTATAATTTGTGTAAAGTTATATTTAATATTTGTGTCCGATATTATCAATATCATCATCAAGCCCGCGGTCAGGAAGTTTATTAAGCTGTGATTTTATAAAAAAATAACTGGTAAAGGCAAAAGCCAGTCCGACAAGAATGATAGAAATAATGTTGTCAATACTAAAAAACATCAGCCCAACTATTATTCCTATTATCTCTGAAAAGAACCACCCCAGCACTGTGTATAGCTTCCAGGTAAAAGCTTTAACACCTTTACGTTCCGCTATTTTGCCTATTTCTTTTGTAAGGAAATAAAGAACGATTATATCTAACATTTAAAAAACATTATAAATTCTATTGTTTTTATACCAGCGAAATATCAAAATTTGATAATTGTACAAATTCTTTAAGTCTTGAATCCAAATCTCTCCTGGTAATTTCTTTCAACCGTTGCGGCCCGAATTTTTCAACACAAAAGCTTGCCATGGCAGAACCTACGATAATGCCGGTTTTCATATTTTCATAGCTGATATTTTTAGTGTGTGCAATGTGTCCGATAAATCCCCCGGCAAAAGCATCCCCCGCGCCTGTGGGGTCAAATACTTCGTCCAAAGGCAGAGCAGGAGCAAAGAAAACCTTGTTTTTATGAAACAACAAAGCACCATGTTCTCCTTTTTTTATAATTAAAAATTCAGGCCCCATTTTAAGAATCTTTTTGGCGCATTTTGCCAGGGAATATTCGCCACCCAACTGGCGTGCTTCGCTGTCGTTGATTAAAAGTGCATCCACTTTAAGAAGTACCTTTTTTAAATCTTCCATAGCGCTTTCCATCCAGTAATTCATCGTGTCAAGCACAATAAGTTTTGGCCTGATTTTCAATTGTTCGATTACGCTTAATTGAAGGGCCGGCGCGAGATTACCGAGCATCAAATACTCAGCTCCCTGGTATTCTTCCGGCACTTTCGGGTTAAAATTGGCGAGAACATTAAGGTCTGTTATTAAAGTATCACGCGCGTTCATATCCAAATGGTATTTCCCACTCCAGAAAAATGATTTTTGATCAGGAACTATTTCAACGCCATTTAATTGTACGCCACGTTTTTTTAATTCATTCATTTCCTGTTCGGGAAAATCATTTCCTACAATTGAAATTTGTTGGATAGGCTGGGTTAAATGACTGGCAGCATAAGCTACGTAAGTACCGGAACCCCCTACAATTTTATCAACTTTGCCAAACGGAGTTTCAATAGCATCAAAAGCCATGGAGCCTAAAGAAATTATTGCCATAAAGATTTTATTTTTTAATAGCTGCAAATGTAATAGTAATTAGTTTATTGATTAATTGGTTAAATCATTGATTGAAAATCCTGAAAATTTGTTTGTTTACTGATTCAATGTTTTTTATTTGCCCTTTAGAGAGGAGGTGTGTTGAATTAAAATTATATTTGTACTCTTCAATTTTTTTAAACATGCTTTTGTCAATCCATCCCGTAAATCCGCAACAGAGGCTGATAAAGCAAGTAGCGGAGTGTTTAAAAGACGGAGGAATAATTATATATCCAACCGATACTGTTTACGGACTGGGATGCGATATCCATCATCCAAAAGCTATTGAACGCATTTGCAGAATTAAAAATATAGATCCAAAAAAATCTCAGTTATCTTTTATATGCAGAGATCTTAGCCACCTCAGCGATTACACTAAAAGCATTGACACGCCACTTTACAGGGTTCTTAAAGCATGTCTGCCGGGACCGTACACTTTTATTTTACCGGCGAGCAGGCAGGTGCCTAAAATATTGAAAAGTAAAAAAGAAACTATTGGATTACGTGTGCCCAATAACGTTATATGCCAGACGATTCTTGAAGAATTGGGAAACCCGATCCTCAGCGCTTCACTTCCGGGCGACATGGTAGAAGAATTTACTGATCCTGATATTATTAATGAAACTTTTGGCAACAGGGTGGACATTGTAATTGATGGCGGCCCTGGTGGAATTATTCATTCAACAGTTGTTGATTGTACTACGAATGAATGGGTTGTGATAAGAGAAGGGCTGGGAGAATGGGCTGTTTAAAAATTGATAGTAAAACCTCTGTATTAAAAGTTTAAGATCCGTTACAATTTCAGAAATAATGACAACAAAGGAAAAACTATATAAAATTGTTTTTGAAACGGACACCAAAGCGGGCAAACGATTTGATGTTTTTTTATTATGGATCATTTTATTCAGTGTGATTACTGTGATGATTGAAAGTGTGCCGGAAGTTGCGAAGAATTATTCCAACATATTTTTCATTATTGAATGGATAATGACCATTATTTTTACAATTGAATACCTGGTAAGAATATGGATAAGCCCAAAGCCGGTAAAATATATTTTAAGTTTTTGGGGCATTGTGGATCTCCTTTCTTTTCTTCCCACTTATTTGCGAATATTTATTTTCGGATATCATTATTTGATAGTAATAAGAATTTTCAGGTTACTGAGGGTTTTCCGTATTTTAAAATTGGCCAGGTTTAATGCCGAATCGAAGTTATTAGTAAATGCCCTGAAAGCAAGCCTTCATAAACTGGGTGTATTTTTAGTTGCTGTAATTGCTATTGTGGTTTTTATGGGAACCATTATGTATGTTGTAGAAGGCGGTCAGCAAGGTTTTACAAGTATTCCGCAAAGTATCTATTGGGCTGTAGTAACCGTTACTACTGTTGGTTATGGCGATATGGTTCCGCACACGGTTTTAGGAAAATTTATTTCTTCTATTGCTATGATAATCGGCTATGCAATTATAGCGGTGCCTACCGGGATTATTACTGTTGAAATGGCCAATTCCGGCCGGAAAAAAAGGACGTGTACAAATTGTGATCATCAAAATGAAAATGATGCTGCATATTGTAACAAGTGCGGCGAAAAGCTTAAAGACTAAATTGGAAAAAGAGCCGGACTTTTTAAAATGCCCCTGCGATAATCTCAAGTAAAGTTTTGTTTGTGATTTTTATTTTTTTTACTTCTGTGCTGAGTATGCCTTTGCCATTTCCAAAAAGTTTTTAACGTCAAATACTTCAATTTCGCTTTCTTCCAATACAAACGCAGAAACGGGATACTTTTCATTGCACAATAATGGCCTGAAACCAAAATATTCTCCTTCCGTATAAATATAAACAATCCGGCTTTGGCCCTCTTCATTGGACTGCTCAATTTTTATTTAGCCTTTATTAAGCTTATAAACTGCGTTTGGCAACCTGCCTTCCTTGTACAGTTCTTCACCCCTTCTGAGCTTTACAGTTTTGCTTATATTTTTTAGTTCATCCATATATTCCGGCAATACTTTATTAAAAAGCTGGTCGCTTCGGAAATGATATTTAGAGATGTCAAAGTTCATAAACAAACATTTTTTAAAGTTTATAAATAACAACTTTTAGTATTTAAAGATAGTATAGCTTTGTTTTAAATAAGCCAAAAGGAGTTTGGCATATAAAAAAATTATCAACAATTCAAAAAAGATTTATGAAAACAAATATGCTATTTGCAAAAAGAATTTATGCACTGCTTTCCATAGTGCTGTTATTTTCGCTTTCGTCTTATGCTCAAAAAATGGTTTTTCATAATACCGGCGTGGCTCCCGCTGCCGAAGCAAAAGTCAGGATAAAGCATACGAAGAATAAAAATTACTCAATTAATTTGAAGGTAGTGCATTTGGCTCCTGCATCCAATTTAAACCCACCCAAAAAGACTTATGTGGCCTGGATGATAACGGAGAGTAACGGCACAAAAAATATCGGTCAGTTTCGGAGCAAGTCAGGCCTTATTTCGAAAGCTTTGAAAGGGTCAATAAAAACAGTTACCCCTTTTAAGCCAACGGGATTTTTTATTACTGCTGAAGATGACGGAGCCATAGCGGAACCCGGAGATCATGTTATTTTGAAAACAAATTAAGGAATTTGCTTTTTGGTAAAAGATGATAGATCACAAAAAAATCAGGTACGCTATCGGGATTTAAAAATTTAAATTTTTTAGCAATAGATAAAACCGATGGACGAGCAACTTAAAAAATTACTTTTCAACCCTGCAGTTGGAAAAATTATAACCATTTTCATTGGTATTGCCGTTATCTGGATCTTAATAAAAGCATTACAAAAGAACTTATTCTCAAAAATTAAAGGCAATGATAACCGCTATCGTGCAAAAAAGTTCAGTAGTTTCATAGGATACATTCTGGTAATAGTTTTAATTACCGTTGTTTTCAGCGATAAGTTAGGCGGGTTAACTGTTGCGTTTGGGGTGGCCGGCGCAGGTATAGCGTTTGCCTTGCAAGAAGTAATTGCGTCTTTTGCCGGATGGCTTGCTATTATGTTTGGCGGGTTTTATAAAACCGGCGACCGGGTACAGTTAGGAGGCATTAAAGGCGATGTAATGGATGTAGGAGTATTGCGTACCACACTTATGGAGATTGGCGATTGGGTAAATGGTGATTTATATAATGGAAGAATTGTGCTTATTGCCAACAGCTATGTTTTTAAAGAGCCTGTCTTTAATTATTCCGGAGATTTTTTTTTTGTGGGATGAAATAAAAATTCCTGTTCAATTCGGAAGTAATTATGAAAAAGCGGAAAATATATTTATAACTGCGGGCATGGAAGTAGCAGAAGACCTTACGGAACGCTCGCAGGAAAAATGGCTGGCTATGCAAAATAAATACCGGCTTGAAGCGGCCCAGACATCACCAATGGTTTCATTAATAGCCAACGACAATTGGGTGGAATTTACACTTCGTTATGTGGTGGATTATAAAAAAAGAAGGGTTACCAAAACAGCCCTATTCAAAAAAATATTAAAAGAAATAGAAGCTACTAATGGTGAAATAAAATTTGCATCAGCAACATTCCAGTTAGTAGAAGGTTCAGAGATGAAGCTAAAGCTTGACCAGAATTTGGCCCGGAACAATCAATAAGTATTCCTTTCATTTGCGGGCCATATATTGAAGCTCTTGCGATGATAACGGCACAATCCGTATATCTCAATAGCATCGCGGTGTTCACGCGTTCCGTAGCCTTTATTTTTATTCCAGTAATACTCCTGGTATTTTTCATGAAGAGATTCCATGTATTCATCACGATATGTTTTTGCCAAAACACTGGCAGCAGCGATAGAAGCGTAAATTCCATCTCCTTTTATAATACATTGATAAGGTAATTTTTTGTAAGGCTTAAAACGGTTTCCGTCAATCAATAAAAGCTCAGGAGCATATTTAAGTTGGTTTATAGCAAGATGCATTGCTTTAAAAGATGCCTGCAAAATATTGATACGGTCTATTTCTAAATTACTGATGCTTGCTATAGCAAATGAAATACAACTATTTTCAATTATTAGCCGCAAAAAATTACGTTCCTCTTTGCTGAGTACTTTTGAATCATTTAATAAAGGGTGATAAAAATCTTTGGGAAGAATGACTGCTGCAGCATATACCGGGCCTGCATAACATCCTCTTCCCGCCTCATCTACACCTGCCTCTGTAAATTTATTATGAAAAAAAGGAAGCAACAATTCAAAAAGTTTTTTTCAAATGTAACTCAACTTTTAGTTCTTCTGTGATTGGGTTTTCACGATAAAAGTTTATATTAATCCAAAATAGAATTGTATGCGTTTCAGGAATTACCTTTGTTAGATTCAAAATCCAAATATCGTAAACCGATACTGGAAAAATGAAATAATATAATGGCCGAAATTGTATTAAAAAAATCCAATAAAAATGTAGCTAAATGGCTTTACCTCGGTGTATTCATGCTGGTGATTCAGATTGTACTGGGCGGTATCACCAGGCTTACCGAATCGGGATTGAGCATCACCGAGTGGAACCCTATAACAGGAGCGCTGCCACCTTTGAATCTGGCTCAATGGCAGTCGGAGTTTGCCAAGTATAAAGGCACCTATCAATTCAAGGACGTTAATGCAAATTTTACGTTAAGTGATTTTAAATTTATTTTTTTCTGGGAATGGCTACATCGCACCTGGGCAAGATTGATGGGAATTGTTTTTTTAGTGGGCTTCTTTTATTTTCTGATAAAGAAACAATTTAATAAAGACATGATCATTCCTTTTATTATTTTGTTTTTGCTGGGGATGGTTCAGGGTGCCATTGGCTGGATAATGGTGGAAAGTGGATTGATGCCAAAAAGATTATTTGTGGATCATATAAAATTGGCAACTCATTTTATGACTGCGCTGGTGTTGCTCTGTTATACATTGTGGTTTGCTTTAAGTATTTCGGTTCCTTCCAGAATGAAAATGGTCAACAAACCATTACTAAAATTAACCTGGGCAATTATTATTATCCTCTTTTTTCAATTAATTTATGGTGCTTTTATGGCGGGGCTTCATGCTGCAACAGCAGCCCCTACGTGGCCTACTATAAATGGGCAATGGATTCCGGATACTATGTATCGTCTTTCTCCCGGATGGAAAAACTTTATTGACAACAAAATTATGGTGCAGTTTATTCATCGTGGATTTGCATATACTTTATTAACATTAGTAATTATCTGGTGGGTAAAAGCAAAA
>DASSHD010000280.1:0-6351 GCA_035693085.1 Hanamia sp.
GTAATAAATCTGGTCTTCTATCTGAAGTTTTATTTCAGGAATTATTTCAGGATATTTTTTAGCAAGCTTTCCAGGTATGGTTAAAGAAAATGCTTTTATAGCTACCGCTTCTTTAGGAGATGTTACATATTTAAAACAAAAATCCATTACAACCCCTTCATATTTTTCAGGAATATTCACTGACTGCAAAAGTCGTGCTGTATTACGTTTTATGGAATCGTGGATACCGGGCTTTTGCAAATTTTTAATTAATTTTTCAAAATTGTTTTTCATCAAATCCGGATGAGCAATCACGCAATAACTCATTGGCCATGCGGCTCTTTGCGTTACACGTTATTCATCATTCAGAAATAAATCGAACAACTCATTAAATCTTGATGTATTGTTGCCAACCCAATCCACAATTTTCCGGCAATTTTCTTTGGTGTGTTCTTTTAATATTTGATTTCGAATATTCATTCAATAAAAAGGAAATTTAAAAATCCGTTTTTTGTTCTTTTACTGTATTCATTCTACAATCAACAATCCAACAATTCAACAATTCGCTATATAAAACCAATATTTCAAACTCTACTTTTTCCTGATTTGCGAAAGATCAGTACTCAATCCTATTGAAAAGTTTAAACCCCTTACATCAAGCAGCGTATTGTCAAAAATGTGAGTTGAAACAAAGGACCACATCATGTCCACTTTTAACCATGGAATCTCTGGCAAACCCAATTGAATATCCCATGCAGGTTCGATGAAATAGATTGTTTTATTGGCTATTTTATTAAGTGAATAATAGTCTAATTCATCTGTTGTATAAGAGGTAGTAATACCCCCGTAATGAACAAAGGAATTTTTTAAAATGATAGATGCATGAAAATATCTCCCTGGCATAAAATTTATCGAGGGCTGAATAAACCATTTTGTTATGTTACTGTTGTGGAATCTATCGCCGGGGATTCCATTTTCCCAACCATTCTCAGTAAAAGAAAATTTTCCAAAATCCATTCCGCCATACATATTAAATGTGATGGTTTTTTTTGGATTTACTGCAATAAAATATCCGGCACCCACACCAAATAATTTACGCTTGTATCGTATAACAGAACTGTCAAATGGCATATTGGAATTGTACATCCCAATATCTTTTTCTTTCCTGTTGAAATATCCGGTTGTCAAAGCCCAGTGGTCACTTATGGCATAAGCGCCATGAAGGTCAAAACCATTAGCGTAACCCCTTGGTAGATTAGGTGCGCTCGAAGAAAAGTATCCTGCTAATTCTGATTCACCCTTTTTATTAAAATAAGGACTATTAGCCGGTGAAGCAGAATAAACGTAGCGGCGCGTAGTGCACGATAATAAACAGCACATACTTATTATAAATACAAAGGAAAGATGGAAATTTTTCATAAAGCAGCGTTGATTTACGAAGGTAGTAAAAAAGATATTTCTGCTCACGTAATCCAGGTCAGTAAATTATCTTCTAATCCAACTATGCTTCCCGACTTGCGATAGTTCGTTATTAAAAAACGCTGATGATGAAAATTGCAAAAAAAGAAATAATTAAAAATTACGGCTTTTTGTTCTTTTACTGTATCTATTAAATCAACATAACAATGCAACAATGCAACAAATCAACCATTTAACAATTTAATCATCTTTTTCACTTCTTCTTTATTAACCGTTACATATTGCAAGGACTCGTTCATTTCAGGATTTGTGTATTCCATTTCACTTTCTTTTAAAATACTTGCAGAACTATGAAACTCGCTGGCGCCGGTATTTTCAGCTATTGAGATAATATTTTCTGAATTTACACCTGAACCGGGCATGATAATAATTCTTCCATCAGATTGCTGTATTAATTGTGAAATTAAAGGAACTCCTTCAATTGCTTTTGGCTTTAATCCTGATGTAAGAATTCTTTCAAATCCCAAATCAATAATATCTTCCAATGCTTCCGATGGATTGTTTACTCTGTCAAAAGCCCTGTGAAAAGTGGCTTCAAGAGGATAGGCCAAATCAATTAATTCCTTACATCTTTTTTTATCTGGTTTTCCATCCTTAGTTAATATACCTGTTACGATTCCATCACATCCGGTTTCTTTGCAAATAGCAATATCATTTTTCATGATATTGAAATCATCATCACTAAATAGAAAATCCCCTCCTCGTGGCCGGATCATCACATACAAATCAATATTCAATTTTTCTCTTGCCGCTTTAATAAATGCATAAGAAGGAGTAGTACCGCCTTCTCCGGGAGCCGCACACAATTCAATTCTGTTAGCGCCGGCTTCCTGCGCTGCTATACAACTTTCAATATTAAACCCAATGATTTCTAATTTCATAATTCATATTAATGTATTGAACATCGGTTCATATTTTAGTACAAGTCAATCATTTTTTATTCCTTATTTGTGATTTGTGATTTATTATTTGTGATTTGTGATTTGTGATTTGTTATTTGTTATTTGTTATTTCTCACCTACGTTACTCCCAGGTCGAAAAAATATTTTGCCGGAATTATTTTCTCTTCTCCATTACTTTTCACAGCAAACACAAATCCTTTTTGTACTGCATACGCTCCATATTCCCCTTTTTTATTTAATGCTAAAAATGCTACCTGAAATGTTTTTGCTCTATTTAAATCACGGTTAATAATACGCTCAACAGCTTTACGACACGCGGCTTCCGGCGAAAGGCCATTACGCATCGCTTCAACTACCACGTGAGTGCCGCAAGTCCGCATGACTTCTTCGCCAAGCCCGCTCGAAGTAGCTGCGCCTACTTCATTATCTACAAAAAGTCCGGCCCCAATTATCGGAGAATCTCCCACACGGCCGTGAATCTTAAACGCCATTCCGCTGGTGGTAACTGCGCCACTCATATTCCCTGATGCATCTATTGCAACCAATCCCATCGTATCATGATTTACTGAGCCATCATCAAAAAACGGAGGTGCAAAAGGACCGTTTCCCTTTTTATCTGTGCGGCCAACAGCTCCATTTTCAATATTTATTACAGGCTTGTATTCACTTTTTTTCAACCAGTCTTCGTATGCTTTTTTTGCCGGAGCAGAAAGTTCTTTGGATTGTTTTTTAAAACCATTTTCCAAAGCAAATTGCTGTGCACCTTCGCCTACCAGCATGATGTGTGGAGTGGTTTCCATTATTTTTCTCGCGACTGATACAGGATGTTTAATTTGTTCAATAGCGCCTACTGAACCGCAGTTGGCGTGTTCGTCCATGATGCATGAATCGAGAGTTACTATGCCATCCCTGTCCGGATAACCTCCCAGTCCGATGCAGCAATCAATGGTATCTTCCACGTACCTGGCGCCTGCTTCCACAGCATCTAATGCGCGTCCGTTTGTTGATAAAATTTTCCAGGCTTCTGCGTTTACTTCTTTGCCATTGCTCCATGTGGAAACAACAATTGGCTTCGTTTGTGTATTGCCGTTAGGTATTATATTTTTTAAAGAAAGTAACGGAGCGGTAAGTGTGGAAAGTTGCAGGAATTTTCTTCTGTTGAGCATGAATAAAGTTTTGGTCAAATGTAATTATTAATCGGTTATCAATTTTGTAAAACCGGAGTTTTTTAAGAATAAGCCGATACTATTCTCTATGAATATTTCTTTAAAATATCTTCTATACGCTTATCCGGAATAAGGTCGGATGACCCTATAAATTTTACCTTATTATAATCATCATGCAGAGAGTTAATTACAAAATTGAATCCTTCGGGTAATACTGCTGAAGGTACTTTGAGTAAAAGTGTTTTCCCTTTCCCGTACCATTTGTTGCCTAATTGCCGGCATTGAAAATAATTAGAGGGATCTCTCCAGTCGGGGGATAAATCCACAGAATTAATTAGCGTAATTTTTGTGATATCAGGAATTGAAATGATCATTATTTTAAAGTCATCATTAAAACCGACTCCCTGCCGCCGTATCATGTTTTCCAAAAACGCTAACGCAATAGATTCAGCACAATAAATGACTTTATTTCCCGCAGAATTCCATCTTCCTTCTATGCCTGATGCCGATAAAGTGTTACTATATTTTTTATGAACGATCCTGTAAACGAGCATACAGATAATTTTAAACAGGATAGCCTTGTGCTAATTTATCGAGTTCCTGGTTAATCAAATCTACTCCTCCTGCTGTGGCTACCAAGTCTAAAGGAACTGCTTTTTTATTCCAAAAAGGTTTTCTGAGCCAATAGTTGAACTCATCAATATTGCCAAAAATTTCTTCGCCTTTTTCATATAAGCTGATCAGTTTCAGTAAATGCTCGCTGTAAATAGGCTGCAATACTTTTTCTGCCTGAAAATGGTTACTAATGGTCCTGGAGGAAAGATTAAGGATAGATGCCAAATTCTTTTCAGACATTTTAATTGTCTCGGCAAAGTCATAAAAAACTTTGGTTTTAATACCTTTTCTGGCTGCAGAAACAATTGCATTAAGATTGCTTACATCCAAAGTTTTAAACCTGTGTTTTACAGAATTGTTTTTATTAAGAGTAACCGTTGGCATATCGTAATTTCATTTTAAGATAAAGTTAGTGGAAAATTTTCAATTTTAAAATGAAAAAAATTCAATCATTATGATTTAACCAATAAAAAGAATAATGACTTTCGGCTTTCCCAGGTTATTGTAATTCAGGAAGTTATTACTCCGGCTCTCCTTTGATTGTAATTTTATCATTTAATGCAAATGTTACCGGCAGTATAACATAAGAATTTACCGCCTGTCCATTTTGCATTCCCGGATTCCATTTTGGCCCTTTTTTTATAGCATTTACTGCAATTTCAGCTAATTGAGTTCCTTTCATAGTTGTAGCAATTATATTACTCACTTTGCCGTCTTTACTTACTATAAAACTTACTTTACAGGTTCCCTGGTTATCTTTGTTCGAAATTAATTCGTTACCATTTTTTGAATAACCCGCGAAATATATTTTAACCATGCAGATTCTCCACCGGGAAAACTTGCAGGGTGTTGAATTTTTGTGAAAGCATTTTCATTTTTTTGGGAATGATCAGCCGGATTTGTCAATGTTACCGGTTGCAATCTGTAAGAAGCTACCGTGTGTCCATTTTGTGAAGCCGGAATCCATTTGGGACCGTCCTTTATCGCGTTTATTGAAACCCTTGCAAGTTGAGTTCCCTCCATAGTGGTAGCTTCAACATTGCTGACAGATCCATCAGTATTCACAATAAATTTTAATACGCATGTTCCATAATCAGCTTCAGTAAAAGAATCGAGGCTTGCCTGGATTTTCTTTACAATATATTTCTGCCATGCGGTTTGACCACCGGGAAACGATGCTTCATTTTCTACTTTTGTAAAAACTTTACCAGGAACGGTATCATTTTGGGCAAATTTTAAATAGGTTTGAGTCACCTTTTTATTGTGTTCATTGTTTTTAGTAGTAATTTCTACTGCTCCTTCTTTTGCTTTCTCTCCGTATTTTTTGATTGCAGTTTCTCCTTTTAAAATATTTATTGATTGGATATTAGTTGGAGGAATATTTTTCATTTCATCTTCTGTAATTTCTTTTCCATCAGCCAATATTAAAGTGCCTTCAGGAAATTTTGAGTTAATGTAAAAAGCTTTACCAATAAATTTTGAATTGCCTGTGAATTTTTCATTGCCTGAAATTGGTTTTGAAGAATATCTGCCACCAATATAAACGGTATCTGCTGTAACCGTAAAACCTTCGTCATTTTTTGTGGTAATTTCAATCACTCCATTCTTTCCTTTTTCACCATATTTTTTTATGGCGGTTTCTCCTTTTAAAACATTTATTGATTGAATATTACCCGAGGGAATTTTTTTCATTTCATCTTTTGAAGATATTTTCCCATTAATAAAAATTAAAGCATTTGGTGGCGGAGGCAATATAATTCCTCTTTTTAAAGCTTCTTCTTCTGTAATAGTTTCTTTTGAACCATCAACGTATTTTACATAAACTTCATTCTTAGAATCATTAAATGTAAATCCTTTTATTTTTTTGCCTTTATAATGCATTGATGGAACGGTATCTTTTATAACCGCTGTATTTAATGGATTGTTGTCAATTAATATTGCACTTTTACTATCAGAATTTTCTTTCGAAGAGGCGTAAACATTAATCGCATCCAACACATTTTCTGCAATCTTTTCCTGGTCAGCATTCTTTCTGATAAATGATAAATCGCCGGGATTACTTAGAAACCCACATTCAACAAGTGCTGCCGGACAGACATTATGATCAAGAACCCATACGCCATTGTTCCTTTCAACAATATTATCTTCAGTTTTGTAAGATTTTTTTAATTCATTAATTAATGTTGAACCAAGTAATTGATCTTGTTCAT
>DASSHD010000281.1:0-4657 GCA_035693085.1 Hanamia sp.
AAACGCCGGATGATGTTACTTGGAGAGAAAAATCAATATGATATAATCCTTACTGAAATTGGTGGTACAGTGGGGGATATTGAAAGCCTGCCCTTCATAGAAGCGGTGAGGCAAATTCAGTGGGAATTACCGGACGAAGACTGTCTGGTGGTTCATCTTACCCTGATTCCTTATCTAAAAGCTGCGAAGGAATTAAAAACAAAGCCTACACAACATAGTGTGAAGCTGATGAGTGAAAACGGCGTACATCCTGATATTTTGGTTTGCCGCACTGAACGTCCTTTGAACGAGGATTTGAAGAGGAAAATTGCTCTTTTTTGTAATGTAAAAGTTGATTCCGTAATTGAAGCTGCGGATGCTTCTACCATTTATGAGGTTCCTATAGCCATGCTTAGGGAAAAATTGGATTTAATCGTTTTGAAAAAACTAAATATTACAGATTATAACGAGCCTGAATTGACTAAGTGGAAAGAATTTCTTGATAAGGTAAAACATCCGGGAAATAAAGTTACTATCGGGCTTATAGGAAAGTACATTGAATTACAGGATGCTTATAAATCTATACTGGAATCCTTTATACATGCAGGCGCAATGAATGATTGTAAAGTGCAGGTTGTAAATGTGCATAGCGAATATATAGATGAAGAAAATGTAAATGAAAAACTTATTGGATTGGACGGTTTATTAGTGGCTCCCGGTTTTGGTTTCAGAGGTGTAGATGGTAAAATAATAGCCGTAAAATATGCCCGTGAAAATAATTTACCTTTTTTTGGAATTTGTCTCGGTATGCAAATGGCGGCGATAGAATTTGCGAGAAATGTTTTGGGTTTAAAGGATGCAGATTCTACTGAAATGAATCCGGATACTCCCGCGCCGGTTATAGACATGATGGAAGAGCAAAAGAAAGTTACTATGAAAGGAGGCACCATGCGTCTGGGTTCTTATCCTTGTGTGATTAAAGAAAATACACTTGCTTATTCTATTTATGGAAAAACAGAAATTCATGAACGTCATCGCCATCGCTGGGAATTTAATAATAAATATTTACAGCAATTTGAAGATGCAGGCATGTTCGCAAGCGGTATCAATCCTCAAAGTGGATTGGTTGAAATCATGGAGCTCAATAACCATCCCTTTTTTATAGGGGTGCAGTATCATCCTGAGCTAAAAAGTACAGTAGAAAATCCTCATCCTTTATTTGTTCATTTTATAAAAGCAGCCAAAGATTTTGGTAAATCCAGCCAGTTAAAAAATGAAGTTTTAGGTGTAAAATATGAGATGTGAATTGCGATTTCGGCATGATACCTGATAACTGAAACACTCTGTAATCCTTCACTTTTGATAAACAGAAACTTTATTATTATTTTTCATTGAAGAAATTAAACTAAAAATAGGTAATTGCGTCTATGCTGTATCTTTGATGCCTTTAAAATATATTATAAATAAATTGTAATGATGAAAATAATATTACTTGGACTTTTTATATTTTGTAGTTCTGTTGGTTTTTCGCAACTTAATTCGTTGGGTAAAAGTGATCCTGCAGCAAAAGTGATTTTGGATAATGTGAGTGCGAAATTTAAAACTTATAAAACAGTAACTGCCGATTTTACTCTTTCGATTTACGATGCTAATGGTAAAGTGGAAGGTGTGAAGAAAGGAACCGTTTATATAAAGGGGTCTAAATATCGCGTGAATATTTCAGGACAGGAAATATACAGTGACGGCGATAATATCTGGACTTACGATAAATCTGCGAATGAAGTTCAGGTAACCAAATTTGATCCGACAGCTAATACAATTACGCCTCAAAAAATGTTTACTAATTTTTATGATAAAGATTTTTTATACAAATTGAATGGCGAAACAAAAAAAGGTGGTAAGACTATACAGGAAATAGAATTAACCCCTGTTGACAAAACAAAGACCTTTTTTAAGGTTTTGGTTGACATAGATAAAAATTCTAAAAATATTGTTTCTACGAAAGTTTTTGAAAAAAATGGTAACCGCTATGTTTATTCAGTAAACAGCATGAGAGCAAATGCCAATATTCCTGATTCATTATTTGTTTTTAATATCAAAGATCATCCTAAAACTGAAGTGGTGGATTTGAGATAAACATATTTTCTATCTTTTTTGTTTTTTTACTTCCCCCATCTAAAAGTATCAATCTTTAATCCTGATAGATCTATTATTCTGTCAATAACAGTTGCGACCACATCCTCTATTGTTTTAGGATTACTATAAAATGAGGGAGAAGCCGGGCAAATAATTCCACCCGCTTGTGTAATTGTTTCCATATTTTTTAAATGAATCAAATTGTAAGGTGTTTCTCTCACCATGCAAATTAGTTTTCTTCTTTCTTTTAAAATAACATCTGCCGCCCTTGAAATAAGATCATTAGATATGCCGGAAGCAATACGTCCAATAGTTCCCATGCTACAAGGCGCTATAATCATTATATTATAATTACCTGAACCGGATGCAAAAGGAGCCATAAAATCATTCTTTTCGTAATAAGTTCCCGGATAATTATTGTAGTTTTTTTCATTTAATTCAGTTTCCCACACAAGTTTGGCATTATCTGTGATAACTATACCTAAATCAACCCATTGGGATTTTATTAATGTAAGTTTATCTAATAATACCTTTGCATAAATGGAACCACTGGCTCCTGAAACAGCAACAATTATTTTATTCATTTTGTAAAGATTAAATTAATTAAAATATTTTGACTGGAAATCAAATAAAATCAAATAAAGTTCGTTTATTATTCATGGAAAAAAAAGCAGTATTTGCTTTGATCGCCTGCTGGTTTATTTTTTCTTTTGCCAAAGTTAAACCAACTGAAAAAGAAAAGATAAATTGGATAAGTATTGAAGAAGCAAATGTGAGAATGAAAACTGATCCACGTCCGGTAATGATAGATCTTTATACAAATTGGTGCTATTGGTGCAAAATGATGGACAAAAAAACTTATAGAAACCCGAAAGTGATATCATATATTAATGAACATTTTTATGCAGTAAAATTGAATGCGGAAACTAAGGATACCGTGGTATGGAATGACAAAGATTATGTATTTAATTTTGGAGATAAGGTAAATGACTTTGCATTATACGCAACACAAGGACAATTATCTTTTCCCAATACAATTATTTTTCCTGATGTAAACAAGGCTCCGGCATCGATCCCTGGTTTTATGGAGCCAAAAGAAATTGAAGTAATTCTGAAATATTTTGGAGATCAAAAGTACAAATCTCAAAATTTCAGCGATTATTCTGCAAATTTTAAAACAACATGGTGAAAACATGTACAAATTATAAAAAACTGCTATTGCAGTTTAAACTTGGTTTTTCATAGGATATTGGATTATAACAGGGGTGGATTTCCATTCGGCCCCTTTTTTTAATTTTTTTGAAAAAAGATTAAACCTATGCAACGTTTTGTTGTCGGATATGGTCTATATGATTGTCGGAACCTGATAAATAATTTGGGTTACTATATAAGATGAATTTAACAGGCAAAAGCCTTATAAAATATAAAAGTCCGCTTTAGGTGGATTAAACTCGGTTTTTCATAGGATATTGGATTATAACAGGGGTGGATGTTTATCCGGCCCCTTTTTTATTATTATGTGAATAAGATATTATATTTGTTTTGTTATCCATAATATCCTTTTTATCAAACCATATTCTATGTTAAAGCATTGTGGAATTTTAATAATCATGTTAATTGCTTTTTGCCAAAATACTTTTTCTCAAAAAAGGAAGGATGAAGTAAAAAAGTCGTCTTCAGGTATCAAAATCTCACAAAGAAAAAAAATAATCAAATTTGGGGTTGCGAGTTACTATGCTGACAAATTTAATGGCCGTAAAACTAATAGCGGTGAAATATACCAGGATGAAAAATTTACTGCCGCTTGTAACCAACTTCCTTTAAATACGTGGATAAAAGTTACCTGGATTAAAAATGGAAGATCAGTAATTGTGAGAATCAATGACCGCTTAAATTCTCATAATAAACGCCTTGTTGATCTATCTAAAGCTGCTGCCAAAAAGTTGGGTTTTTTATCCTATGGTATTGTAAGGGTAAAAATAGAAGTGTTGAATAATTATCATTTGAATAAATGAATATATTTAAGGGAGGTGGTTTAATAATTAATTTTTCTCTTTTTGAACTTTAGAAGTTATTTTTGTCGCGGTTAAAATAAAACTTTATGAAAAAATTATTACTATTACTAATTGCATTTATTTCTTATGTTTCATCTTATTCTCAAAAGACGGATTATAAAAAAGGACATGCTTTAGGCGTCAGTTTTTTTCTAAGTGATTTTAAAACGGCTTCGGATATCAGAACCAATGGAATTGTTGATGTTTTTAAGAATCATGAATTTTTTAAAACCTCCAGAATGAACCCCGGCATTGCCGTTAATTATTTAGCAGGTTTGAGTAATCATGTGGATTTCGTTGCCACATTAGGAGGATCATTTGTGGATTACCCAATACAGAACATAGCTCCTTTCGGAAAGAACAATTTCTTGTTGGAATCCACTGCAGGCCTTAATTTAAAATTGTTGACAGATAGGTATGTTGTAGTTCCTTTTATCGATCTTGGGGTGGGTGCCAGCAAATATGAAAAATATTTTGGAGCATTTGTT
>DASSHD010000282.1:0-2316 GCA_035693085.1 Hanamia sp.
TGTAGTTGACTTCAAAATCTGCTAAATATTCTTCTGGTATTAATATCTTATAAGACTCTTCTGCCAGATTTGTTTGTCGTGGATGGGGCATGGCTTTTTAAAACCAAAGTTAATCCTAGCACATCAAAATATTAATTAGCCTTTTTACGATACATTTGAAATAATTCTTTATTCCCAATATCAGAAAGCAATCATGATAATCCATTTAAAATTTCCGACAATACTGCCTGTGCAGCCCATATACGATTCCCTGCTTCTTCTGTAATGATGCTGTGCGGACTATCCAATACTTCATCACTTAATTCTACATTTCTGCGCACCGGAAGACAATGCATTACTTTTGCGTTATTAGTCATCTCCAGTTTTTTATTAGTCAGCATCCAATCTTTTTCTACCGGGGTCATTTTTCCGTAATCATTGTAATTGCTCCAGTTTTTTACATAAACAAAATCTGCATCCTTTAGCGCATACGCCTGGTCGTTAGTAATCAATGCTTTTTTTGTAAAACGATTATCAAGGTCGTATCCTTTTGGATTAGCAATTATAAATTCAGCATGTCCCCACGCATTTACCCATTCTGAAAAACTGTTGGCAACGCACTGTGGCAAAGGCTTTACATGAGGCGCCCAGGTGAGTACTACTTTAGGTTTTGTTTTATTTTTCACAGGTAGATGTTCTGTAATAGTAATTATATCTGTAAGGCTTTGCAAAGGATGAAGAGTTGCACTTTCAAGGCTTACCACCGGTATGCCTGAATATTTTACAAATTGATTTAAAATTTTTTCAGCATAATCTTCATCCCGGTTTTTTAAAGTCGGAAATGTGCGAATGCCTAAAATATCAAAATACTTTCCCAATATCGGCGCTGCATCTTTAACATGCTCAGCAGTTGTGCCATTCATTATGGCGCCATCTTCAAACTCAAATGACCATCCTTCCTGTGAAGCATTAAAAACAATTGCTTCCATACCCAGGTTTTGCGCGGCTATTTGTGTACTTAGCCTTGTACGCATACTTGGATTCAAAAATAAAAGGCCAATGCGTTTTCCTTTTCCCTGTTTGTTATTTATCAAAGCCCGCCCGGATGACACGGTCGGACGGGGATTTTTTTTAAAGCTTAGAGCAGATTTTACGAGAAGATCTATATTAGCTGCGTCATGTACTGAAAGAAATTTTTTCAATATTTAATTGATTTTATAATGAATAAAAAGAATTAAAAGTTCCCGGATTACCCCTAAAGGGGTACTTTGGAGCTTATGTTTTTTGTGAAATTTATATTGGACTCAGAAGAAATATTATTTGATTGTGAAACAAGAAAAGACACTTCTTTCTTCAATGCTTCTAAGAATTTACTGGCATCATTTTTTGTTAAAGCAAGAGAAGGCAACAATCGTATCACATTTGGTTTCGCGGCGCCTGTAAATATTTTATGTTTTTGCAAAAGATTCTTTTTCAAATCGCTTAATTCATCAGGAACATCAAAGCCTATCATCAGTCCTTTGCCCCGAACGTTTTGTAATTGGGTAATATTTTTAATTTCTGTCAATAAATAATTCCCAACATCTTCGGCATTTTTCATCAGCTTTTCTTTTTCCATTACTTCCAAAACTGCTATGGCAGCAGCACAGGCAAGGTGGTTACCCCCAAAAGTTGTTCCCAGCATAAAATGCTTTGGCGCTATCTCAGGGGAAATAGAAATTGCACCTATTGGAAATCCATTTCCCATTCCCTTTGCCATTGTATATATATCTGCGTTGATGCCTGCATGATCGTGTGAATAAAATTTTCCTGTTCTTCCATAACCGCATTGAACAGAATCTGCAATAAAAACAGATCCGTATTCAGTACATAAATTACGAATGAGTTGTAAAAAAGATTTTGATGCAACTCTTATGCCGCCAACACCCTGGATGCCTTCTACGATTACTGTGCATATTTCTTTTCCATGTTTTTCAAAATAATCTTTCAATGCCTCTTCGTTATTAAAAGGAAGAAAAACTACATTTTCAGTTTCGTTTACCGGGGCAATAATTGAAGGATTATCTGTAGCAGCAACTGCCAGGGAGGTGCGCCCATGGAATGCCTTCGTAAAAGCGATTATTTTTTTTCTTCCATTATGAAATGAAGCGAGCTTTAATGCATTTTCATTCGCTTCCGCGCCTGAATTACAAAGAAATAACTGGTAATTATTTTTACCTGAAAGAGCGCCTAATTTATCTGCCAGTTCCTGTTGCAAAGGAATTTTTATTGAATTGGAATAGAAAGCAATCTTCTCTAACTGATCTTCAATTCCCCTTACCCAATGAGGATGCGTAT